>NZ_JBAKHM010000021.1:0-109321 GCF_036902725.1 Micromonospora psammae
GGGCCGGAGCGCGGCGCCCGGCGGCGGGTGCGCGTCGGTCGGCGAGGAACACCGGCCCGGCGGCGCGGCCGGCCAGCAGCCGGGGCAGGAGCCGTGCGGTTGGGGTCTCCCAGTGCACGTAGGCGCGGTCACCGCCTTTCTCGACGACCAGGGCGCGGCGGAACTCCATGTCGAGGTCGGGCACGTCGAGGCCGAGGATCTCCTCGGCGCGGGCGCAGGCTCGTAGAGCATCCGCCACAGCACCCGCTCGCGCAGCAGGTTGCGGTCGTCGGTGAACAGCCGCTCCAGCCGTGATCGCGGGATGGCCTTGTCCCGGGTCCGGGTGACCTTGCGGCGTTCCAGGCGCCGGCCGGGGTCGGTGGTCAGCCAGTCCTGGCGGCGGCAGTAGGCGGTGAACGAGGTCAGCGCGGACAGGTGCTTGTTCCAGGTGTTCGCGGCGCCGTGGTCCCAGCGGGTCATCGTCTGCTCGTAAATCTCCGGGGTGAGCGCGGCGACCGGCAGCTGGTCGCCGACGGTCTCGCGCAGCCGGCGCAGGGTCTCGGTGTAGGTGGCCTGGGTGCCCGGGTCATCGCGGAACCGGTCGAGGAACGCGTCGACGGCGGCGCCTCGCTGATGAAAGCTCGAACGCGGTTGATCACAGGTACGTGTGATCGCACACCCGGAACTTGCTAGAGGCCGAGTTGGACCGGCTGGTCCGGCGTCCCCGTTGTGAGCAGCGCTGTCAAGGGTGTTGTGAGGTCGCGGGGCGAGAACAGCTCAGATCCCGTATAGCCAGCGATCTCCGAGAGGTGCCACCACCGGAACCCAGCCAGGTTCTCCTGCGCAGCGAGTTGGTCGTCGGTCAACTCACCGCGGGGCTGGAAATGGGTCGCGCGGATGAGGAAGTAGTCGTTGATGATGCCGTCGGAGCCCGGCGCATGGTCGGCGGCCGCGACTTCCTGGTGCCAGACGTGCGGTGGATCGGCGCTGACCACCAGACCGGTCTCCTCACGCAGTTCACGGCGCAAGGCCGTCAGCTGGTCCTCGCCGGTTTCGATGCCGCCGCCTGGGGCCGCCCAAACGGCCTTCGCCTTCTCTGGCACCGCCGGATGAGGAAAGACGAACCGGCAGAGCAGGATCCGGTCGTCCCCGTCGAGGATGATCGCGCGGACGGCGCGGCGCGGATTCGGCGTCATGGCGTGTCGGACGAAGCGGCGAGGCGGATGATGATCGGCACCGCGGCAGACTATCAACCGAGAGATCGAGCGCTGACTCTGAAACGAGAGATTTCAGCTGAGACCTCACCCGGACGGTCAACCTTGGCGAGGCGGTCGAGTAAGACCGTCTGGGCCCACTGCGACTGCCTCGCCGAACCAGCACCACAACTCGAGGCCGCCGACACCGTGGCGCCGGCGCCGCCGATGAGGCCGGGAATCGAGTCACTCTCCGTGGATCCCCACCGGTTGAGGGTAGGCAGATCGGTGCGCGCTTGTGCCGATGACAGCAGGTTGAAGTTCAGGCGCGGGCGCCCCGTATCGCTTGCACCACCGCCGGGCCTACAAGTTTGTGGGCGAGCGGAGGCAACTCCTCAGGCCGGAACCAACCGATCTCGTCATGTTCATCGGGAGCGACGTTTGTCGGTGTCCCCTCCCACTCGCCGACAAGCCAGGCGCTGAGGCGTATGGAGTCCTCTCCGCCGCCTGCGTCCAGCCGACACAGATGGATCGCCGAGCCTGCTGCTATCTGCACGCCCAGTTCCTCGTGCATCTCCCTGGTGAGCGCAGCCAGCTCTGTCTCGCCTGGCTCGACGTGTCCGCCGGGCAGGTCCCATACATCCGGGTAGGCGCGGCGGTTCGGACTTCGGTGGACGAGTAGGACTCGGCCTTTGCGAACCAGCGCCGCGGTAACGATCTCGTGCATGGGTGGGGATTGTGGCATGACCATCCGATCAAGAACGTCCGCAACTGCCGCAGACAACGCGCGCTCGGCTCTCGGCAGCTCGTCACCACCCGTGACGAGTCCACTAAGAGTGAGCCAGAGCCTCTCCGTGAGCGGCGGCGTCGGAGGAAAGGCCACCGCTCACGGAGGTTGTCGGTCAGCTGTTTGCCGGAGCGACCTCGGCCAGCCGCAGCGGTCGGTAGCCGTCGGTGTCGAGTTGGGCGAGTTCACCGTCGATATCGACGGAGTGGGTGCCGTAGAAGTGCACGTTTTCGTGGTGGGTGGGCCAGATGTGCGCCAGGACCTCGTCGTCGACGTCGCGACCGGTCCGGCGCAGGGCGGTCACGCCGAGGCCGTGGTACTCGGTCGACCAGCAGACGATCGCGTTGGTGGCCAGGGTCAGGCACCACATCTGTTCGGTCTGCTGCTCGTGGTGGCAGCGCCGCAGCGCTCCCTCGCCGGCGTACGCGAGGCAGCGGCGCAGGGCGTGCAGGTTCTCACCCTTGTTCAGCTGCCGGGCATGCGCCGCCGGTAGGTCTCGTCGGCCAGGTAGCGGGCGGCATAGACCGTGCGGCGCAAGGCGCCATTTTCCTTGATCGTGCTGGTCAGCGCGTTCTGCTGTCGTTTGGAGGAGCACAGCTTCCCGACGACCAGCGCCGCGGTCGCGTGGCCGCCCTGCACCGAGGCGGCGACACGCAGCAGGTCGTCCCAGGTGCTCGTGATCAGGTCGGTATTCAGGCGGCGGGTCAGCAGGCCGCCGGCCCGCGGGTAGCGGGCGAGGAAGTCGGCGTTCGCTCCGGTCCGATAGAGGGTGATCTTTCCGAGGTCGCGGATGCGCGGCGAGAGCTGCTTGCCGACCAGATCGAACAGGGCGAAGTTGGCCAGGGTCGCGCCGTGGGTGTCGGTGGCGTGCTCGAACACGGGTAGGTCGGTCTCGTTGCCCAGCAACCCGTCCAATACGTACTGGCCCTGCGCGGCCAGCGGACCAACATGCGCACTGCCGCCAACCGCGAGGCCCGCTGGCTGTTCCCCGGCCGCCGCGCCGGCCAACCGCTGACCACCGCCACGATCGCCCCGCTCATCCGCGATCTCGGCGTCCCGACTGTCCCGGGCCGCCTGGCCGCCCTTCGCCAGCTCGTGCTCCAAGCACCGGCGCCGGTCGTCGCCCAGGCCCTCGGCTTCCACCACCACACCGCTCACCGGCACCACGCCGCGGCAGGCGGAAGCTGGAGCCGCTACAGCCGTTACGATGATCCTCGCTAGAACGACGTCGCTAGCTCCATGATCTCCGTCGCGACACCCACTGGGTCGCGCAGCATGTGCAGGTGACCCCCCAGCATCCTGCGCACCGGCCAACCACGGGCTCGGGCGTCCTCTCGCTCCTCCGCATAGGTGTCACCGAAAGTGAGGTATCCCGCCGAGACCGCATCCCACCCGCCAGGCAGGTCCACCCGGGCGGCGAGGTACTCGAACGGCACCCGCGCCTGCTCTGCCTCCACCCGGGCACGCGTCTCGGCATCGGGGAACAACCCGGCCACGGACTCCTCCGGCCACCAGCGCGTCCACGGCGGCAGATTGCCGTCGGGGCCCACGCGATCACGGAGCATGTCCCTCAGGCGGGCCGGTGCCACAGGCACGCCACCCCTCGCCGGCGGCAAAACGGCGTCCACAAAGACGGCGCCGCGCACCGGACGCGTCATCACGATCGCAGGGATATACAGACCCGCGTTGCTGTGTGGCACGAGCACCAGATCGTCAGAGTCGGGAAGCCCTTTCTCGATCGCCGCCAGGACCGCCGCCGGCGAGGATGCTGCCGGGTCGGGCGGCGCCGGCACCGCCGCGGTGACCCCGAAATCAGATCGCAGCGCCGAGGCGACAGGCGCCCACACCGCCGGACCGAGGAAAGGGCTGGGTATGAGCACTGGGGAGATTGCCATGATGCGTTTCTAGCATCCACACCGCGCGGCGATACCTATCCCACGAGCATGAGCCCGAACGGCCGCCGCCGCACTAACCCACGCGCGCCCGGCCCCCGCACCGGCACCGGCCGGCCAAGGGCTTCAACTATCACCATCACTGTCAGCCCGGCATCCAGGTCGGCCGCCGCGTCGTCAGATCTTATCGTTGGCTGCAGAACTGGCCCACCAGCACCAGGATCGGCGTGACTCACCGTGATTGCTGGACCGACCATCAACGCGAATACAAGACGGTTGGATTACCTGATCCTGCCAGTCGGACAGGCCTTTGCCCGACACGCCGCGCTCGATGCATCGGGACATCGATCCTCGCCACTTCCAATGAGAACTCGCCAGTGCACTGATCCAGCACTGGATCGATCGCGTGTTGCCCTTTGAGGCTGGCAGACTGATCGCATGACAGGTCTGACCGCCGAGCTCGTGGTCGATGGTCGTGACCCGCAGACCCCGGCGCTCGCCCCGAACGGGCGCCTGCTCTGCTACGTCCTCGCTCCCATCAGCCGGACCGGTGACCACCTCGACACCGAACTCTGGCTCGTCGACACCGATGGCGCCGTCGCGTCGCGCCGGGCGACCACCGACACCGCAACCGAGTCCCGGCCACGCTGGTCGGCCGACTCGGAGACGCTGTTCTTCCTGTCCGACCGCGCCGACCGCGGTACCCCGCAGCTGCACGGGCTCACCCTCGCCGCCGGCACGATGACCACGTTGACCAACTGGCGCGCCGGCGTCATCGACCACCTGCCGCTCACCGACCCCAATCTGGTCGCTCTGCTCGCCGAGGACGAACCCAACGAGCAGGACGCGCGCCGCGCCCGGGAGCGCGACGACGCCATTGTCGTCGGCGAGCGCGAACCGCGTGCCCGGTTGCGCCTGCTCGACCTGCGCACCGGCCGGGTCACCACCCCGAATGTGTTCGGTGACCGGCACGTCGTGGAACTGCGGCAACGTCCCGACGGCGGCCCATTCGCCGTGCTGACCGGGGCCAGCGCCGATAACGACTACGGCCCGCGCACCGGCCAACTGCACCTGTTCGACCCCACGACCGGAACTGCAGAGAACCTCGGACCGGTCGGGGCAGACGCACGATCTCTGGCCTGGTGGCCCGGCGAGGACGGTTGGCACCTCGGTTACATCGCGCTCACCCCACCGGTCCTGCAGGCCGGCACTGCCGTGTTCGACCTGGCCGTGGACAGCCGCGTCCTGCGCAACCGCACCGCTGGTCTCTCGATGTGCCCCACCGAACTCTGCCAGACCGATGCCGCCCCGCTGGTTGTGTTCGCCGATGGCCTGAACACGACCCTGGCCCGGCTCGACCCGACCGACCTCACGACCCTGTCGCATCACCCCGGACGCCTCGACAACCTCACCACCACCCCTACCGGCGAAGAAATCGCGGTACTTACCGGCACCCGCTATCAACCCCCGGACGTTCACATCGGACCGCCAACCGGGCCGCTGCGAAGAATCACCAACACCCGCCCGGAACTGGACGGCATCGCACTCGGCACGCAACAACCGCTGGCCTACCGCGCCGCCGACGGCCTCGACCTAGACGGCTTGCTCGTACTGCCGGTCGAAAGAACCGCATCGGAAGGCCCATTCCCGCTGGTCACGATCGTGCACGGAGGCCCGTATGATCGCTACGCAGATCGTTGCCAGTTGTTCTGGTTCCCCAGCGCGCAGTGGCTGGCCGCCGCCGGCTACGCGGTGTTGCTGCCCAACCCGCGCGGCGGCCAGGGCCATGGCCACCAGTTCGCCGCCAGCGTCGCCGGCCGGGTCGGACAGCAGGAGTGGACCGACATCCTGACCGGCATCGACCTGCTCATCGCCGAGGGCATCGCCGACCCCGACCGGCTGGGCATCGCTGGCTGGAGCCACGGCGGCTTCATGTCCGCCTGGGCCATCGGCCAGACCGACCGCTTCCGCGCCGCGCTGGTCGGCGCCGGCGTCATCGACTGGGGCATGCTCGCCGCGACCGGGGAGAACGGCCAGTTCGAAGCCGCGCTCGGTGGCAGCACTGGCTGGTCCGGCATCGGCCCACACCCGCATGACGCGGTCAGCCCGATCTCCTTTGCCAGCCACATCCGCACTCCAGTGCTCATCTTGCACGGCGCCGAGGACACCAACGTTCCCCTCGGACAGGCCGTGTACCTCCACCGGGCGCTGCGCCACTTCGACGTCGAGCACGAGTTCGTGATCTACCCGAGAGAGGGCCACTCGATCCGGGAACGCAACCACCAACTCGACGTTCTGCGCCGGACCCGCGCCTGGTTTGATCGCTGGCTGCGGCCCTGACCGGGGCGCGTGGACCAGATGTCGTTGCTTCCCAACTGACCTGAGCTGACTTCCAAGACTCCAGGCGGATCTCATGCTGAGACACGCGCCCGCCTGACGATGCGCGGCAGCTGCTCGGGCCCCGCTCGCCATGTCGTTTGAGAACTCGCCAACCTCTCGCCACCACGCCGGAGCCGATTCGCCAACTCGGCTGCGAAGCGACCATCGCCGTCCCACCGCGCCGCTCATCGACGCCGTGCGCGCCGCGCCCCTCGCAACGATTACTGGATAACTATTGCCAGTAATTCGTTAATACGCACGGACATAAGGGGCAAAACCTCGATACACCATAATGTCTGTTCTGTTATTTTCCTACCTCACGGATAGGGATTAGGCTTCACGGAGGTAGCGCAGGGCCGCGGTGAGGGTCTCGGACGAGTCCTTGAAGTGGCCCAGGGCCGAGTTGCATCCCGTACAGAGGAGTCCTCGTACGCGCTTGGATGAGTGGCAGTGATCGACGACCAGCCGTACGGCAGTGGCGGTCGCCTTGCCGTCCATGCGTGGCCGGCCAGCCGTCGACGCCGGGATGTCGTCTTCGTGGACGCCACAGATCGCGCAGCGATAGTCCTGCGCCGCTCGCCGGGCGTCGTATTCCTCCTGAGTGATCCCGTACTTCGTTCGCAGGTTCATCGCTCGCACCGCGGAGGGTCCCAGCCGGTCGCGAATGGAGCGGTTGACCGCCCGGCCACGCTCGAGGCACGGGGCACAACAGTTGGTGGGCCGCCCGGAAGTTCCTACGAATGACTCAACGCTTCGTACCTTCCGGCACCTCTTGCACACCCTGCTGTCAATCATGTGGGGACCGTATCGACAGGCACTGACATTTGGCCATATCCACCATGGATGACCAGCGATGATCAAGCTAGGGTGATCCGGTTGATGGCCGCACGCCTGGCCGGTGAGGACGTCGAGCCGCAAGGCCCGATCGAGACCGAGGCAGCCCGACGCCTTGACGACGAACTCAAGCAGAAGTAACTACCCGGTTACCCAACACTTTTTGAGGCTTCGCCGACGGCGGGCTGCGCGGCGAGGCGGTGCTGCGGTTCCGTACCGAGGGGGAGTTGCGGGACTCGCTCCCCGAGGCGGGTTTCCGGGCGCGGCGCATCCACGGTGGCTGGCAGGGCGAGCCGGTGGGTGCGGGCGACGACGGCGAGTTCGTGGTGGTAACGGCGTTCTGACGATCCCGGCTCAGCCGGCGTCGGTGACCTGCTTCGAACCAGCCGCGTAGCCGGTCGAGGCAATCCCACCCGGCGGCGATCACCATGTTGGCGGCGGCCGGTGGCCTTCCGAATTCGGCCATCCTGTTGTGCGCTCTGCCTCGTCATGATCGAGACGACCGGCGAGGACGAGGGGCTGCGACTGGCCGCGAACGCGTCGCTGCCGACCGAGGTCCTGGGCGTTGAGCCCGGAGCAGCGCCTCGCTCGATCGGCTCGCCATCGCGGTCGACTCCGGCCCCAGAGGACGTACGCCACGCGGTCCAGGTGCTGAGCAGCTCGCTCACCGCATGTTGAAGATCAAGCTAGATCACTCTGTCGGCAGCCTTAGCCGGCTGTCCACGGCCTCCGGGCTGTAGAGCGACTGGACCACCAGCCGGGCCATTCCTATCGTGCCGGCGTCCTCCCCGAGACGACTGGGTTGGATGCTGGTCCGCTCGATCACCCGGGGCAGGGTGCTGTTCTTCACCTCGGCACGGACGGACCGCACGACCAGTGGATGGTGTCCGAGCAGCCCACCGAGGACCACGACGGACGGATTGATGCAGGCGAGTAGCCCGCCGAGGACATGCCCGATCGCTTCACCCGCGCGCCGTACGGTGGCCGTCACCTCGGGATCCTTACCGTCCAGCAGCGTCACCACATCAGAAAGGCTGGTCACACGGCGATGCCGCAGCTGCCGCAGAATCGCTCGCCCAGAGGCGTACGCGGCGAGGCAACCGCGTCGGCCGCACCGGCAGCGTGGGCCGTCCCTCGTCACACGGGTGTGACCGATGTCGCCGGCCGCGCCGGTCGAACCCCGCAGGGGCTGGCCGTCCATCACTACTCCTGCGCCGATACCCCAGCCGAACTTGACAGCCAGCAGGATGTCCGCACCGGACTCGGTGGAGGACATCAAGCTGTCCTCGCCGATGGCCAACGCGCGCGCGTCGTTCTCGAGAACGAGGGGGACCGGCCACCGCCCCTGCAAGGTGTCGGAGATGAGGCGTTCGGACCAGCCGCGCATCGGTGAGCTGTCCCAGTGGGTCTGCCCCTGCTGCACGACCGGAGCGGGCACGCCGAAGCCGATGCCGACAACCTCCCAACCCTGAGACCGTTGCAGTACCTTCTCAGCTGCCTTGATCAATGCAGTCAGCACGAGTTCCGACGGCGACCTGCCCTTCACGGCGATCTCGGTCGCCGCCAGGGGAACCCCGGCGATGGACACGGCCGCCACCCGGGCGTGAGTGTGCCCGAGATCGATGGTCAGCACGACCTTGTCGACGGCGTCGAACTCGATGATCTTCGCGGGTCGACCGCCGGTCGGATCGGTGCTGCGGCTCTCGCGGATCAAGCGGGCGGCGGTGAGTTGCTCGAGGCGTTCGGTCAGGGTGGTCCGCGACATGCCGGTGCGGGCCAACAACTGTGCACGGGTCACCCCGGACTCGCTGCGGATGAGGTGCAGCAACCGACCGGCGGACAATGCCACTCCCGCGGGGGCGGCGGCAGCCTGCAGCCGTGGCGGATCGTGCATGGATACAGACGTTACAACCCCCCGCAACCCTTGACGACCATGAGGACGGCACTTATGTTCAGCAGCCTGACAGAAGGGTGTCGAGGACGACACCCACCAAGTGGAGGTCTTCATGTCTTCGATCAACGACAGGCCCCTCTCCCGGCGCACAGCCCTCAAGTTCGGTCTCGGGGTGACTGCGATGCCTTTCCTGGCCGGGTCCTTGTCGGGCTGTCAGGGCGCGAGCACGTCCGGCGGTGGAGACTTCACCTTCATCTCCACCCAGTTCACGCCGATCGAAGAAAAGCAGCGATACGAGAAGATCCTCTCGACGCATGTCAAGGACTTCAAGATCGCCTACAACTCCATGACGGCCGGGGAGGTCGTCACGCAGGTCTCCGCTCAGGTCAAGGCGAACAAGGTCAGCATCGGCCTGGTGGGGGGCCTGCACGGTGACCTCGCCACCCTCGCCGACAACCTGGAAGACCTGGACACCGTCAAGTCTCAACTGTCCTCCGCCGGCATCTCCGACGACCTCTGGTCGCTGGCGACGCTCGGTGGCAGCACGGTGAAGTACATCCCGTGGATGCAGGCCACCTACGTGGTGGCGGCGCACAAGTCGACGCTGGCGTACCTGCCCTCGGGTGCCGACCAGAACAAACTGACCTACGACCAGTACCTCCAGTGGGCGATCAACGCCAGGAAGGCCACCGGCAAGGCGGTCTTCGGCTTCCCCGCCGGGCCCAAGGGCCTCTATCACCGCTTCTTCCAGGGCTTCCTGCTGCCGAGTTTCACCGGCGGACAGGTCACCGGATTCGCATCCGCCGACGCGGTCACGGCTTGGAAGTACATGAAGGAACTCTGGGCGAACATGAACCCCGCGTCGACGAACTACGACAACCTGCAGGAACCGATGGCACGCGGGGAGGTTCTCGTCGGCTGGGACCACGTGGCCCGTCTGGTCAATGCTCCCAAGGACAAGCCCGACGACTGGGTGATGCTGCCTTCCCCGACGGGCCCCAAGGGGCAGGGCTACATGCTCGTCGTCGCCGGCTTCGGTGTACCCAGGGGTGCCGACCTCGACCAGGCCACCAAGGTCATGACCGCGCTGTCGCAACTACCGGCCCAAGCGGAGACGTTGCGGCAGAACGCGTTCTTCCCGGTCGTCAAGGGCGAGCTCCCAACGGACCTACCGCCGGCGGTCAGCCTCGAGGCAAAGGCCGTGGGCGCGCAGCAGAACGCGTCCAACGCCATCGTCGCCGTGCCGCCGGTCGGGTTGGGCAAGCGCGACGGCGAGGTGTCACAGGTCTACAAGGACTGCTTCGCGCAGATCTGCAAGGACGGCAAGGAGCCGGCAGCGGTGCTCGGCGCCCAGGCCAAGATCCTGCAGGGCATCCTCGACCAGGCCCAGGTTCCATGCTGGACGCCGGACAAGGCGGTTGCGGGTCAGACCTGCAGCGTGGCTTGAGCCATGACCAGGACGCAACTGGTACGAGAAGGGAAGCGGGGAGGTCGTGCCAGCCGATCGCGCCGGCTCTCGCCGGCGCTGCTGCTGATCTCCCCGTCGATCATCCTCATGCTGCTGCTTTTCGCGTGGCCGATGGTCGCCGGTATCCTGCAGGCGTTCCAGTCGCCGGACGGGCTCGGCCTCGACCACCTCGAGCGGATGGTCGGCGACGGCCAGTTCGGGCCCGCCGTGCGGAACACGCTGCTCCTCATCGTCGTTCTGCTGCCTGTGCAGTTCGTGCTCGCCATCGTCATGGCGCTGCTGCTGCATCAGCGGCCAAAGGGCCACGGTCTCTACTTCTATCTCTGGGCGGTGCCGATCGCCGTCTCCGACCTGGCCGCGGGTCTGGTCTGGCTTGCGATCTTCACCGACAACGGGTACCTGAACTCGGCCCTGTCAACGATCGGTGTCGGCCCGGTGTCGTGGCTCTCCTACACCAACCCGACGTCGCAGTTCACGGCGATCCTCGTCGCCGAGCTGTGGCGGGCGACGTCGCTCGTCATGGTCATCGTCGTCTCCGGCCTGCAGGGAATCCCCAAGGACTACGACGAGGCGGCCAACGTCTTCGGGGCGACCTACTGGACGAGGCTGCGGCACGTCTGGTTGCCGCTGCTCAAGCCGAGCCTGCAGGTGGCTCTGATTTTGCGGACGATCCTCGCCTTCCAGACCTTTGCCGTCGCGCAGGCCCTGACCGGCCAGGACTTCCCGTTGCTCGTCGGGGAGACCTACCGGTTCTACACCGCGCTGCAGAACCCGAATGTCGCCTCGGCGCTCGCGCTCGTCGTCATGTTCGTATCGATGGCGGCGGCGTTCCTCTACCTGCGAGTGCTACGCGACGGGACAGAGGGGGCGGCCCGATGAGCACGCTGGCACCCTCGCGCACCGAACAGTCCGACGACGTACCCGTCGATCTGAGGCCGCTCCGTCGGCTCAAGCGCAACCGCCTGCTGCTTCAACTGGCGTGCGTCGCGGTCAGCCTGTTCATGGTCGTGCCGTTCTATCTGATCGCGGTCGCGGCATTCTCCTCTCCAGCCGCCATGAACGAGTTTCCGCTGCGGTTCCTGCCGACCGCCTTCTCGGTCGAGACGATGTCAACCTTCCTCAGCTCGACCGGTGTCGGTGCTGGTCTGATCAACTCCCTGATCGTCGCCGTCGGCACGCTGGCTCTCTCCCTCGTGGTCGGCGCGCCGGCCGGATACGCCATCGCCCGGTACGCCTTCAAGGGCCGTGACCAGTACCAACTCTTCCTGCTCTTCACCCGGGCGCTGCCCATCGTCGTGCTCTCGGTGCCGCTGGCCGAACTGTTCCTCAACGTCGGCATGTACGACACGCCGCTGGCCGTGGTGTTGCTGCACACGGCGCTGACGCTGCCGACGACGATCCTGGTCACCGCGAGCGTCTTCCTCGCGGTCCCGGTCGATGTCGAGGAAGCGGCCCGCATCTTCGGCTGCGGGCCGCTCGGTGCCTTCGGCCGCGTCGTCCTACCGCTCGCGCTGCCCGGGATCTCGGCTGCCTCGATCTTCACCTTCGTGCTGAGCTGGAACGAGGTGCTGGGCGCCACCATCCTCACCCTCAACCAGCGGACGCTGCCGGCCACCGTGCTCTCGTCCCTGTCCGACTCCCCGCTGACCTTCCGCTTCGCCGGCGGCTTCTTCCTCATCGTCCCGGCGTTGATCTTCATCGCGGTGATGCGCAAGTACCTGATCAACATGTGGGGGACCACCATCCGATGACCCGGCTCCGCCTCCCGCGCCGCACACCGAAAGTGGACGACCACCATGGCTGACATCTCAATTCGTAACCTGGTCAAAACCTATCCTGGCGGCACAGAGCCAGCCACCAAGAACATCTCCCTGCACGTCGAAGACGGCGAGTTCATGGTCCTGCTCGGCCCGTCCGGCTGCGGCAAGACGACGCTGCTGCGGATGATCGCCGGGCTGGAGTTGCCCGACGCCGGGGCGGTTTCGATCGGTGGCAGGGACATGACTTATCTGCCACCGAACCGGCGCAACCTGTCGATGGTGTTCCAGTCGTATGCGGTGTTCCCGCACCGGCGCGTACGCCAGAACATCGGGTTCGGCCTGATGACCCGAAAGATGCCCAAGGATGAGATCGCCAAGAAGGTGGCCTGGGCGGCGGAGCTGCTCCAGCTGACTCCGTACCTGGACCGCTACCCGGCACAGCTCTCCGGCGGCCAGCGCCAGCGGGTGGCCGTGGCGCGAGCGATCGTCGTCGACGCCGACGTCCTGCTCATGGACGAGCCACTGTCGAACCTCGACGCCCTGCTGCGGCTCAACTTTCGCGCCGAGCTGAAGAAGATCGTCGAGCACATCGGCACGACCACCGTCTACGTCACCCACGACCAGGTCGAGGCGCTTTCACTCGGCGACCGGGTGGCGGTGATGGAGGCCGGCAAGATCGCCCAACTCGGACACCCGATGGAGGTGTACGACCGCCCAGCGGACACCTTCGTCGGGGGGTTCATCGGGTCGCCACCGATGAACTTTCTCGATGGCCAGGTAGCCGATGGCCGCGTCGTCCTCGGTGAGGGCGCCTCCATCGCCGCACCGGCGGCCGTAGCGCACGGTCCGATCAGGATCGGCATCCGTGCCGAAGCTATCTCCATCGCCGCGGACAGGCCGGACCTGGTTTCCGCTGTCGTCGACGTCGTCGAGCCGTTGGGCGCCGCCACGCTACTAACGGTCAAGGTGGCCGACCAGAGCCTCAAGGTCCAGATCCCACCGAGCCAGCAGGTCTCCCCAGGCGAGACGGTCCTCCTCCACTTCGCCCCGGACTCCGTGCGGCTGTACGACCCGCAGACCGGGCTTGGTCTGCTGACAAGCGTATGAACGACAGGAGCTTCGTGTTGGACGCGTCGACGTTGGATGAAGCGGCGCGGCGGGTTCTGCGCGACAACGACCTCGGCGGGATGGTGAAGGCCGCACCGGCGCTCTACCCACATCAATGGTCGTGGGATGCCGCCTTCATCTCCATTGGCCTGGCCCACATGTCCGTCGAGCGGGCGCTGCTGGAGCTGCGTAACCTCTTCGACGCGCAGTGGTCGACCGGCATGATTCCGCACATCGTCTTCTCCGACGTGCCCGGCTATTTTCCCGGGCCGGACGTGTGGGGAACCACCTCGGCCAGGGCCAAGCCCGGCGGGGTGCTCACCAGCGGAATCTGCCAGCCCCCCGCGCACGCCATCGCCCTGGCACGCATCCTCGACATCGCCCGGTCGCGGGGCGGCGCGGACGCCGCCCGTGCGGAGGCCTTCGTCACCGAGCATCTGCCCAAGATCGTCGCGTGGCACCAGTGGCTGACCGACATCCGCGACCCGTCGGGGCGTGGGCTGATCGAGATTCATCATGGCTGGGAATCCGGCATGGACAACTCGCCGCGGTGGGACTCCGCGTACGCGGGTGTGACCATCGACGAGCTCGTCGAACTGCGCCGCCACGACACAAAGGTTGTCACCGATCTGGCCGACCGGCCGAGCGACGAGGAGTACCAGCGCTACCTCACGCTGGTCAGGGAGATGAAGTCGGTCGGCTACGACGACAAGATGATCGAAAAAGTCGTGTCCTTCCGCGTCCGTGACGTCTTCATGACCGCGGTGCTGGCCCTCGCAGCCGATGAGACAGCGCGGATGGCCGACAGCCTCGGGCGCGGGGACATCGCCGACCAGCAACGGCTGCTTGCCGAGCACGCCCGGCAGGGGGTCCTGTCGACCCTCGACCCGGTCACCCGCCGGTGCCGCGACTTCGACGAGATCCGCGGGTCCTGGATCCCCGCCGAGTCAGTGGCGTCCTGGTCGGTGGCGCTCTGCGGCGGGGACGAGACCGTGCGGCGTGAGCAGACCGCGATCCTCGCCGGACCACGGTGGGCCGAGCACCCCTCACTGCGTTTCAAGGTGCCGCCATCCGTTTCGCCGGACGACCCGGGGTTCAAACCGCGTACCTACTGGCGAGGCCCGACCTGGCCATTCCTCAACTGGCTGTTCGTGTGGGCGCTGCGGCGGCACGGCGAGGATGCGCTCGCGGATCGATGGCGGGAACAGACCCTCGCCATGGTGGCGGATCGCAACTTCGGGGAGTACTACGACCCGCAGACCGGCGAGCCCGCCGGCAGCCACGCGCAGTCGTGGACAGCTGCTGCCATCGTCGACTGGCTGGCTGATCCACCCACCGAGCACCGTGCGGTGCCGCGGCCACGGCCGATCCGGTCGCAGCGGGAATCGTCCACCTGTCGGGACAGGTCGTGACATCGGCACCCAGACGCTGACCCGGTACGCGCCCCGCCTGTTCCGTGCGCGTGACCCGTCGACCAGTTGCCCGTGGCCTGCTCCTGATCCAGCACCTATGCCTGACCTCGGGCTCAGCGGTCTCGTGCACGATCACGTTGCCGCAGTCGTCGAAGGGCGCGGCGAACGGTGTCTCGATCACCACGTCGTCGGAAGGTCATGAGCTAAAGCGTTCGACGGGGCGGCTCACGCCGGGTCGCGACGACTCGATCTGCCCTAGCGTGCTCCCATGGGCGCGGTTGAGAACACCGGGAGCGTACGTCTGTGCAAGATCAAGCGCCCCGGCGGCGTCTTCTGGTTCGACCTCCAGCAGGCCCTCCACGACCGCGCCGGGACGTGGCTGCGCGGTCCGACCGGCTCACGCTGGGGCGCTCCCCACGACAGTGGCGCACTGTCGGTGCCCGTCCTGGTGCTGCTCGCGGCCGGCCGGCCGGCCGTCCGTGGGTGGCGTGGTGGGTCGACGACCCTGCCGATCGCCGACTTGAGATCGACGTGTGCCTCCCGCCGGAGAGCACCGAGGCGGGTTGGCGGTACGTCGATCTCGAACTGGACCCGGTGCTCCACGAGCGGGACTCCCGTGTCGAAATCGAGGACTGGGACGAGTACGAACAGGCGTGCCGTAACGGCTGGATGAGCGCGGACGAGGCCGAGCTCGCAGTGTCCACCGCCGAAGATCGTGCCGAGGCACTCCGGCGCCGGGACGAGCCCTGGCAGCAGCGCGGCTGGCAGCTGCTCTCCCGACAGACGTGAGGACTCGAATGTCCAGCCAGAACCGGTGTCGCGCCTAGGGGTGCGTCCGCAGCGCGACAGGCTGGGCCGCGTTCAAAATGAACGCTGTACCGCTGTACCGCTGTACCGCTGGCCCGTCGGATCGATCGGCGTCGTCGCGCCGCGACGATCTTCGGGCGCTACCGCCGATCGTGATTCAGTCGGCAGCCACGGCCAGCAGTAGGACACCGACTCCGAACATGGAGAAGGTGAGGCCGTGACCGAGCATGACGGATGCCGCTGCGACAATTCCCGAGAGCTGTGCGGACCATCCATCGGCATACCGGAGATGACAATTTCCGCATGGACCGAGCGCTCAGTCGACGGCAGCGCCGAACCACCTCGGCAGCTGGCTGAGCAGATCCTGCTGGTCCTCGCCGACCCACGCGACGTGGCCGTCCGGCCGCAGCAGCACCGCGGGCACGTCCAGTTCCTCGCTGACGTCGACGACGTGGTCGACCCGCTCCGCCCAGCCCGCCACCGAGAGCCGGCCGATCTGGTCGAGCAGCAGCCCACGGCCGCCGTGCATCAGCTCGTAGAGGCGCCCGCGCTTCAGTCGGACGTCCCGCATCCGCCGGCCGAGCAGTTCATGGCCCTCTCCGAAGTCGTAGCGGACCCCGATCGCGGTGATCTTCTCGATCAGGTACCGGTTCACGTCCTCGAAGTCCATCAGCTCCGACACCAGCCGGCGCACCGACCGGGGTCCCGGCTCGGGGGAGAGCAGCTCGAACTGCGCACGGGTGTTGTCCAGCACGTCGGCGGCCACCGGGTGCCGTTCGGCGTGGTAGCTGTCCAGCAGCCCCTCCGGCGCCCAGCCGTTGACCTCGGCGGCCAGTTTCCAGCCGAGGTTGAACGCGTCCTGGATGCCGAGGTTGAGGCCCTGGCCGCCGGTCGGCGGGTGGATGTGCGCCGCGTCGCCGGCCAGCAGCACCCGGCCGACCCGGTAGCGCTCGGCCAGCCGGGTGGCGTCGCCGAAGCGGGACAGCCAGCGCGGCGAGTGCACGCCGAAATCGGTGCCGGCGTACGCCCGCAGCTGCCGCTGGAACTCCTCCAGCGTGGGCGCGGTCGTGCGGTCCGCGGCCACCCCCTCGGCGGGCACGACGACCCGGTACACCTCCTCTCCGACGGGCCCGAGGCCGAACCGAAGGTGGGTCTTGCGGACCTCGGCCACCACGGCGGCCACCGTCTCCGGGGAGGCGGCCACCTCCATCTCGCCCAGCAGCGTCTCGACCCGGGTGGGCTCGCCGGGGAAGCCGACGCCGAGCAGCTTGCGCACCGTGCTCCGGCCGCCGTCGCAGCCGACGAGGTAACGCGAGCGCAGCCGCGTGCCGTCGGCCAGTTCGGCGGTCACCCCGTGGTCGTCCTGGCTGAGCCCGACCAGTTCGCAGCCGCGCCGGATCTCCACGCCGACCTCGGTGGCGTGCTCGGCCAGCAGGCGGTCGGTGGTGGTCTGCGGGATGCCGAGGACGTACGGATGTGCGGTGTCCAGCCGGTCGGGCGACGGCTTGGCGATGGCGGCGAAGAAACCACCGACCGGGTACCGCTGGCCGAGCGCCAGGAACCGCTCCAGCAGGCCGCGCTGGTCCAGCACCTCGACGCTGCGCGCGTGCAGGCCGAGCGCGCGGACATACCTGGTCGGCTTCGTCTCCTTCTCCAACACGAGCGTGTGCACCCCGTGCAGGCGCAACTCGCCGGCCAGCATCAGGCCGGTCGGTCCGCCGCCGACCACGATCACGTCAGTCATGAAAACCCCCGTTCGACAAAGGTCGCCTCTCGGCCGGCTGCGGCGCGCACACCCGCGCCTCCGCGCCGACGTCCCGCAACCGCACCGCGAGAACCCCACTGGCTTTTCGACATTCCTCGGGTACTCCGCGTCTTTTGATTTCCGCAGTTTCTGGCTGCGGCTGGAGATTCTGCGGCATGACCCGGGTCTTGCCGCAAGACCCCCGGTCTGCTATATGTTGGAAGTGGCAAGGAGTAGATGATCTCCTTGCCGTTTCTTTTGCTCGTCCGCTCATCGAGGGGCACTTTCTCCGCAGGCGCTAAGGTGCGGCGATGCGCAACGCGGAGTTCACCGATCCCCGCCTGGTCGCGGTCTACGACGTCGAATGCCCGTGGGGTCGCGACGACGACTTCTTCCTCTCGATGGTCGGTGAGCCCCCGGGCGTGCGGGTGCTCGACTTCGGCTGCGGCACCGGCCGGCTGGCGCTCGGCCTGGCTGCCGCCGGACACGTCGTCACCGGCGTCGACCCGGCCCGCGCCTGCCTGGATGCCGCCCGCGCCAAGCCCGGCGCCGAACGGGTCACCTGGATCGAGGGCGGCGCGGAGGTGTTGCCCGGGCGGGCGTACGACGTCGCGGTGATGACCAGCCATGTCGCGCAGTTCCTGGTGACCGACGGCGAGTGGGCCGGTGCGCTGAGCGCGCTGCGGCGGGCGCTCGTCGACGGCGGGCGGTTGGCGTTCGACTCCCGTGATCCAGCCGACCGGCGGTGGGAGCGGTGGAACCCGGTCGACTCCCGCCGGCGGCTGCGCCTGCCGGACGGCGGTGAGGTGGAGGTCTGGACGGAGGTCACCGCGGTGGAGGGCGGCCTGGTCCACTTCACCCGTCACTACCGCTTTCCCGACCGGGAGCTGCGCGGCGACGCGGTGCTGCGGTTCCGTACCGAGCAGGAGCTGCGCGGGTCCCTCGCCGCGGCCGGGTTCCGGGTGGAGCGGATTCACGGCGGCTGGCACGGCGAGCCGGTGGGCGCGGGTGCGGACGGCGAATTGCTGGTGATCGCGGTCGCGGCATAGCCGACGCTGTCGCGCCGGGTCACCGGCGACGGGAAATGCCGTTGTCCGTGCCGCTCGGGGTGGCTAGCGTCCGCCGGATGCGGATCAGAGCTTTCACGGAGTCCGACTGGCCGGCGGTGTGGCCGATCTTCGCGCAGGTGACCGGCGCGGGCGACACCTTCCCGTACGACCCGGCCTGGCCGTCGGAGGTCGCGCGTGAGGTGTGGGTGGAGGCCGCGCCGGGGCTCACCGTCGTGGCGGTCGACGGTGACCGGGTCGTGGGCACGGCGAAGATGGGCCGCAACCGGCCGGGGCCCGGTGGGCACGTGTCGACGGCGAGTTTCATGGTGGCGTCCGACGCCCGCGGTCGCGGTGTCGGTCGTGCCCTGGCCGAGTACGCGCTGGACTGGGCCCGCGCCCAGGGGTACGCGGCGATGCAGTTCAACGCGGTGGTCGAGGTGAACCACGCCGCCGTCGAGCTGTACCGGCGGCTTGGGTTCTCGGTGGTGGGCACCGTGCCGGAGGCGTTCGCGCACCCGACCGAGGGGCGGGTGGGCCTGCACGTCATGCACCGGTTCCTGTGACCCCCGGCGCCACGCGGATGTGAGGATGGGTCGATGAGTGATGAGCCGATCGACCTGGCGGCGGCGCTGTCCCGCTTCGAGCAGCTGTGGAGTCCGCGGGTCGTCACCCGCGTCAACGACTACGACGTGCGGATCGCGAAGGTGGCCGGTGAGCACGTGTGGCACGCCCACGACGACACCGACGAGTTCTTCCTGGTCCTCGAGGGGCAGCTGCGGATCGCGTTGCGCGATGACGCCGGTGAGCGGACGGTGGTGCTGCCGCGCGGCGCGGTGTACGTGGTGCCGCGCGGGGTGCCGCACCGTCCGTCCTCTCCGCAGGGTGCGTCGATCCTGATGTTCGAGCCGTCCGGGACGTCGAGTGTCGGTGACCGTCACGAGGAGGTCCCCGCCCACGTGGACGCCACCACCGGGCACCCGCTCTGACCGGTCAGCCGGTGGTCGCGGTGGGGGCCATCGGCTTGGGCGCGGGCGTGGCCTGCCAGGTGAGCCGGCGTACGGCGGGCACGGCGGCGGTGCCGGCGCAGGAGAGCGCGACGAGCACCGCCGCGCCGACCAGTGGGGTCGCCTCGCCCCAGGCGTGCGCCGCGAGGGGGGCGAGGGCGTAGCCGACCGGCATCGCGCCCAGGGACATCAGCCAGTCGTACGAGGTGACCCGGGCGAGTGCCTGCGGTGGCACCTGCTCCTGCACGACGGTCTCCCAGACCGGGTTGAGGAAGCCGAGCGCGGTCAGGGCGAGGCAGTAGCTGGCGATGACCGCCGGGGCGGGCGCGGCGACGGCGAGCAGCAGCAACGGCGCCGCGTACGTGGCCAGGCCGAGGTTGGCGATCAGCACCGGCCGGCGGGGGCGGACCCGGGCGGCCAGCAGTGATCCGATCAGCAGGCCGACGGCGCCGCCCTGCAACATCAGCACCCAGACGCCCTCGCCGCCGAGCCGGGTGGTCGCGATGACGGGGCCCAGGGTCACCAGCACGGCGGCGGCGCCGTTCCACACTCCGTGGCCGATGAGGCTGGTCCAGTACCAGTCGCGGCTGCGCACCTCGCGCCAGCCGTGTGCCAGGTCGGTGAGCATCGAGCGGTGCGGCACCGGCACGTGCCGGATCCGCACCATGCTGAGCAGCAGGGCGCTGACGGCGAAGGTGAGGCCGTCGAGGACGAACGCCCAGCCGGGGCCGGCGGCCCAGATCAGCAGGCCGGCGAGGGCGGGTCCGGTGAGCCGGCTGGCGTTGGCGGTGACCCCCATCAGGGCGTTGGCCTGCTGCCGTCCGTCGGCGGGCACGGTACCGGCGACCAGCGGGGAGGCGGTGGGCACGGCGAAGGCGGAGGCGGTGCCGCCGACCGCGGAGGCGACCGCGATGTGGGTCAGCGACGGGCCGGCGCCGAGCAGTTCCACGCCGACGGCCACCTGGGCGGCGCAGCGGACCAGGTCGGTGGTGAGGGCGACCCGGCGGGCGTCGAAGCGGTCGGCGACCACCCCGCCGAGTGGCAGCAGGAGCAGCTTGGGGACCATCGCGCAGGCCAGTACCAGGGCGAGGGCGCCGGTGGAGCCGGTGGCGCGGAGCACGGCGAGGGCGAGGGCGGCCGGCACGACGGCGTCGCCCACGGCGGAGACGGTGCGCCCGAGGAAGAGCAGCCGGAAGGCGGGGAGCCGCAGAGGGTGGGTCATCCTGGAAATGTATTTCGATGCCGAACCTTTCGTCAACGAATTATTCGACGTCGTCGTACAGTGGGCGCATGACCGACCGCGACCGCGCCGACCGGCACGTCGAACGGTGGCTGCCCGTCCTGCCGGACCTCGACCCCGACATCGAGAAAGCGGTCACCCGGATGTCCTTCCTCACCCGGCACCTGCGGGCGGTCAAGGAGCGGTCGCTGGCCGACCTGGACCTGCCCGCTCACGAGTTCGACACCCTGCACGCCCTGGCCGGTCGGCGCGGCCGGGCCGCGCCGACCGAACTCGCCGACGACCTGCGGATGGCACCCGCCTCGGTCACCGCCCGGGTCGACGCCCTGCTCCGGCGCGGCTTCGTGCGCCGCATCCCGTCCACCGTCGACCGACGCCGGGTCGACGTCGAACTCACCGACGCCGGCCACGCCAGCTGGCGGGCGGCCATGGACGTGCTGGGCCACGAGGAGCACCGCCTGCTGGCGGTGCTCACCCCGGCGGAACGGCGAGTCCTGGCCGACCTGCTCCGGCGGGTCTCCCTGCAGGCGGAACGTGCCGCCGACACCGCCGCCGGGAAAACACCTGGCGGCGACCGTACGTCGCTGACAGGGTGATCGGCATGACGACCCGAACCCTCGCGGGAGCGCTCGCCGACGACGTACGCCGGCGGGTCTTCGCCGCTGTCGTGCTCGGCTGCGCCGACAGCGCGGCGGTGGCCGAGCGCACCGGCCTGTCCACCCGTCAGGTGGTCACCGCGCTGCGCCGGCTGGCCGAGGCGGGCTTGGTGACCGGCGCCGACGGCGACCTGCGGGTCGACGCGGACCGGTTCCGCGAGGCCGCCCGTGCGCCCGCCGCACCCCGCGCGGCCGGGGAACCCGCCGACCGGGTGCTGCGGACGTTCCTGCGCGACGGCGCCCTGGTCGCGCTGCCGGCCCAGCGTGGCCGTCGGCGGGTGCTGCTCACCCACCTGGTGGAGTCGTTCGAGCCCGGACTGCGCTACCCGGAGCGGGCGGTCGACGAGATGCTGCGCGGCTGGTGCGAGGGCGGGACCGCCGACCACGTGACCCTGCGACGCTCTCTGGTGGACGAGGGGCTGCTCGCCCGCGAGCAGGGGATCTACTGGCGGACCGGCCCCTGACCGTCCGTCGGGGAGACGATCCCGTTCCGGACCATCTTGTTAGCCTCGGTGCATGACCTCCTGCTCGCCCGGCGGCACCCCGGACCTGATGTTCCTGCTCTCCCGGGCCAGCCACGCCCTGATGGCCGAGCACGCGCGGGGCCTGGGAGAACTGGGCATCTCGCCGCGGGCGCACTGCGTGCTGCTGCGGGCGCGACCCGGCGACCTGACCCAGCGGCAGCTCGGCGAGCTGTGCGGGATCGACAAGACCACCATGGTGGTCACGCTGGACCACTTGGAGGCGGCGGGGCTGGCGCGGCGTCTCCCGTCGCCGAGCGACCGTCGGGCCCGCCTGGTGGAGGTGACCCCGGAGGGGGAGCGGGTCCTGGGTCGGGCGCAGGAGATCGCCGCCCGGATCCAGCAGGAGGTGCTCGCCGCGCTGCCCGAGGCCGACCGCGCGGTGCTGCTCCGGTCGATCGAGAGCCTGGTGTCCGGCCGGTTGGCCGGCACCGGTCCGTGTGGGCCATCGGACCGCCCCGACTGCTAGTTCCGTAGAAGATAGTTCGGATCAAGACTATCTGGTACGGTCGCGTTGTTCGTTCCCGCGACCGAGGAGCTGCCATGAGCGCGACCGCACAACCCGCCACCACCGTCACGTCCGGGCGCCGCCGGGCCATCGGCGTCGCCGGCGCCGTTCTGGCTTGCGTGCTGATCTGGGTGATCGGCGCCATCGCCGGGGTGGACTACACCGTCAAGAACCCGGGACAGCCGGAGATGACCGTCGGGATCGGTCCGGTCGTCATCTTCTCCCTCGGCGCCGCGCTGGTCGGCTGGGCGGCGCTGGCCGTCCTCGAGCGTTTCCTGCCGCGTCGGGCGACCGCCGTCTGGATCGCCCTCGCCGTGGTGGTGGCCCTGCTCTCCCTGCTCCCCCTCATGGGAACCGAGGCCACCACCGGCGCGAAGCTGACCCTCGGGGCGATGCACCTGGCGGTGGCGGCGGTGCTGATCTCCCTGCTGCCCTCGCGTCACCGCTGATCCGCTGATCGGCGGCGCCGCTGGAGCGCCGCCGGCGCCGCCGAAACCCGGTTGACCCGCCGGACATGATCGACGGGTGACGAGCACCGCGACCTGGAGCATCCGGCCGGCCCACCCCGACCACCCGGAAGCCGTCGCGCTGCTGCGGCGGTACTTCGACGAGATGGTCCGCCGCTACCACGGGCGTCCCTGCCGGGCCGGCGAGGTCGAGTCGGCGATGGCCGAGGACCCGAGCGGAGACCTGGTCGCCCCCACCGGACTGCTCCTGCTCGCCCACCGGCAGGGCGCGCCGGCCGGCTGCGCGGGACTGCGCCTGCGGCCCGGCTGGGCGGAGTTGACCCGGGTGTACGTCGACCCCGGGCACCGCGGCCGCGGCGGGGGAGCGGCGCTGATCGGGGCGGTCGAGGAGCACGCCCGGACGCTCGGCGTCGACCGGATCCGGCTGGACACCCGCAGCGACCTGGTCGAGGCCCGCGCCCTGTACGCCCGGCACGGCTACGCCGAGATCCCCGCCTTTAACGACGGCCCCTACGCGCAGCACTGGTTCGAAAAGGCGCTTCGGGTTGACGTAGGTCCTTTCACGCGCTAAATAGAAGAGAGGAAGTTGAGTCGGTTCGACTCAACCCGACACCTTCGGCCCAGGAGAACCGAGGAGGCACGACCATGTTGATGCGTACCGACCCGTTCCGTGAGATCGACCGGCTCGCCGAGCAGTTCTTCGGCACCACCAGCCGTCCGGCGACGATGCACCTGGACGCCTACCGCGACGGCGACCACTTCTACGCCGCCTTCGACCTGCCCGGCGTCGACCCGGACAGCATCGAGTGCACGGTCGAGCGCAACGTGCTGACCGTCCGCGCGCAGCGCCACCGCCCCACCGGCGAGAACGTCGAACTCGTCGCCGCCGAGCGCCCGATGGGCACCTTCACCCGGCAGCTGTTCCTCGGCGACACCCTCGACACCGACCGCCTCGAAGCCGGCTACGACAACGGAGTGCTGACGCTGCGCATCCCGATCGCGGAACGCGCCAAGCCGCGCCGGATCAACGTCACCGCCCAGCGCAACGGGCACAAGCAGCTCACCAGCTGAGGGCGCCCGACGACGGCGGGGGTGGTTCACCCCCGCCGTCACGCCGGTGGCCCCGGGCGCGGGTAGCGCTCGGCCATCGCGTGCGCGGTCGCCGCCACCATCTCGCGCAGCTCGGCCGGCGCCAGCACCTCGACCTGGGCACCCAGCTTGAGCAGCTCGGTGTGGCCGTGCCGGACCGACTCGATCGGCAGAGTCGTGTGCCGCCAGCCCTGCGCGTCCGGCTCACCCGCCGCCTCGCGGGCGGCGCGGCTCATCGCCGGCGGGAACACATACGCCATGAACTCCAGCGCCGCCGCCGTCACCCGGATGCGGGCCTCGTCGCGGTAGACGCCGCGCTCGTACCGGTCGGTCCAGTCGGCCCAGAACGCGGCCAGGTCGAAGTCGGCCGGCCGGTCGAACCGCTCGTCGAGGACGGTCACCTGCTGCACCGCCCCGACCCGGTAGGTGCGCAGCTGGTCACCGGCGCGGGCCGCGAGATACCAACGGCCGGCCTTGAGCACCACTCCCAGCGGGGCGAGCACCCGGGTCACCTCACGGGGGCGCTGCCACCGCAGGTAGCGCACCCGCACCAGGCGGTCCTCCCAGACCGCGTCGGCCAGCGCCGTCAGGTGCGGGACGGGTTCCGGGTCGCGGAACCAGCCGGGCGCGTCGAGGTGGAAGCGCTGCCGGACCCGGTCGCCGCGGTCGGCCAGCTCCGTCGGCAGGGCGGCACGCAGCTTCAACTCCGCCGCGGCCAGCACCGAGCCGAGGCCCAGCTCGGCGGCGGGCCCGGGCATCCCGGCCAGGACGAGGGCCTCGGCCTCCCCGGCGGTCATCCCGGTCAGCCGGGTGCGGTAGCCGTCGAGCAGCCGGTAGCCGCCCGCCGGTCCCCGGTCGGCGTAGACCGGCACCCCGGCCGCGCCGAGGGACTCGACGTCCCGGTAGACCGTGCGGACCGACACCTCCAGGGCGTCGGCGAGTTCGCGGGCGGTCAGCCGCCCCCGGTTCTGCAGGAGCAGCAGCAGGGAGACCAGCCGGCTGGCGCGCACCCGACGACGGTAACGCCCGCAGCCGCCGGGCAACGGTGTCGCAATCCCGTCGGGCGCGCCTCATGGTCAATCGCCCCGAAGGCTGAGAGCCTTTTTCGCATGTTCCGTGCCGACGTCCCGGTCCTGCCCCGCGCCGCGGGTCGACCCGCCCTGCCCGGCGGGCCGGTCGACTTCACCGAGGCGTGGCTGCGCAACCGGCGGTTGTCGGAGCACACCCGCGACGCGTACCGGCGCGACATCGCGAGCTGGCTGACCTGGTGCGCCGGTCGGGACCTGGACCCGCTGCTCGCCAACTTCCTCGACGTCAACGCCTACGCCCGGCAGCTGGAGTCCACCGTGGGCGCGCGGACCGGGCGGCCGCTCACCCCGGCCACCGTGGCCCGCAAGCTCTCCGCCCTGTCCAGCTGGTACGAGTTCCTGGTCAAGCTGCGGGCCGTCGAGGCCAACCCGGTCTCCGGCGCCGACCGGCCCCGGGTGGACCGGGACCACTCGGCCACCGTCGGCCTGACCCCGGAGGAGGTGGACGCGCTGCTGGCCGCCGCCGAGGCCGAACGCGGCCCGACCGCCGCCCGCAACCGCGCCGCCCTCGCCCTGCTCGCCGACCTCGGCCTGCGGGTCGGGGAGCTGGTGTCGCTGGACCTGGCCGACCTGGGCGCCGAACGGGGGCACCGCAGCGTCCGGTTCGTCGGCAAGGGCGGCAAGCCGCGCCGCCGGGCGCTCACCCCAGGCACCGCGTACGCCGTCGACGCGTACCTGGCCGAGCGGGCCGCCGCGCAGGGGGTCGGCGTGGACGCGCTCACCGGCCCGCTGCTGGTCACCGCCACCGGGGGCCGCCTCGACCGGCACTCGGTGTTCCGCCTGGTGCGCCGGCTGGCGCAGGCCGCCGGCATCCCGGCCGCGGCGAAGCTGTCGCCGCACTCGCTGCGGCACGCCTTCGCCACCACCGCCCGCGCCGAGGGGGTGCCGCTGGAGGACGTGCAGGACGCGATGGGTCACGCCGACCCGCGCACCACCCGCCGCTACGACCGGGACCGGCACAACCTCGACCGTGACCCGGCGTACGTGATCTGGGCGGCCCGCGCCCGGCGGCGCACCTGAGACTGTCCGGCCCCCTCCGTACGGTGCGGGGATGCGACACGGACTGGAGATCTGCTGCGGAGGCCCGGGCATCACCGCGTCCCTGCTGGTCGAGCTCGGCGAGCTGGCCGAACGCTCCGGCTGGGACGGGGTGTTCCTGGAGGACTACCTGATCCACCACGCCGGCGACGACCCACCCACCTTCGATCCGTGGCTGCTGCTGGCCGCGATCGCCGGGCGCACCGGGCGGATCCGGCTGGGCACCACGGTGACCGGGCTGCCGCGGCGCCGCCCGGCGAAGCTGGCCCGGGAGGTGCTCACCCTCGACCACCTCTCCGCCGGCCGCGCGGGTGTCGCGGTCGGTGTCGGTGACCCGGCCGACCGGGGGTGGGCCGCCTTCGGCGAGCCCACCGACCTGAAGGTCCGGGCCGCGATGCTCGACGAGGGCCTCGACGTGCTGCTCGCCCTGCTCGGCGGCGAGCGGGTCGCGCACGTGGGGCGGCACTACCGGGCCGACGGGGTGGCGCTGCGGCCCCCGCCGGCGCAGTCGCCCCGGGTGCCGGTGTGGGTGGGCGGCAGCACCCAGGCCGCAGCGGTGCTCCGCCGGGCCGCGCGGGCCGACGGGATCGTGCCGTACAAGCTCACCGACACCGACGGCTGGTCCGACTTCGCCCCGGAGGAGGTGCGCGACCTGGTGGGCGCGCTGCCGCCGACCCGGGCCGACGGCGCGCCGTTCGACGTGGCGATCGGCGGACGGCGGCGGCGTGACGACGAGCGGGCCGAGCGGGCGTACCTCGGCGAGCTGGCGGCGGCCGGCGCCACCTGGTGGCTGGAGTACGTCCCGGCCGGTGACCCGGACGACATGCGGAACGCCGTCGCTCGGGGTCCGCTGCGCTGACCGGCGCCGTCCCCGGCCGGGTCGTCGCGACCCGGCCGGGGAGGCGGCGTCAGCCCTGTGGGCGGGGGCAGATGCAGAAGGGCTGGCCGACCGGGTCGAGCAGCACCACCCAGCGCCCCTCGCCGGGCTGGAACTGCGGCCGGGTCGCCCCCGCCGCGACGAACTCCTGCTCCGCCACCTCGAGGTCGTCGACGTACAGGTCGAGGTGGTAGCGCTTGGCGGAGTCCTCGTCGGGCCAGGCCGGTGGCCGGTAGCCGTCGACCCGGCCGAAGCCGACCGACGTGCCGTCCGGGCTGGTGATCATGGCGTACTCGGCTTCGCTGTGGGTGATCTTCCAGCCGAGCAGGCGGTGGTAGAAGGCGGCCTGCCCGGCCGGGTCGGAGCTGTCCAGGTTGACCATGGCGAGGTCGGCGGTTGCTGTCATGACCGGCAGCCTGCCGCAGGTACCTGACATCTCCTGGCAGGTTCAGTTCCCAGACCCGAGCCGATCTTCAGCAGAGCACGTCGAGGTGGTGGTGGGCGTCGGCGGCGATGTCCTCGCCGCGCAGCCACCGCCGGATCCAGAGCCGGGCGGCCAGTTCGGCCTGCTCGTCGCCCCAGGCGGCGTGCTCGACCAGCAGCGCGGCGGTCAGCGCGTACGCCATCCGCAGGGCCAGCCCGCGGGCGCCCGCCAGCACCGCGACGGCCGCCGGATCGGCGGTGACCTCGGCGAGGCTGCCGCGCAGCTCGTCGGCGACCCCGGCGAGCGTGTCGGCCAGCACCGGTGACAGCGGCCGGGCCAGGTCGACGGCGGCGGTGAGCCGGCGCAGCAGCGGCGCGCCGGCGTCCTCCCGGCTGACCGCGCGCAGCACGTCCAGGGCCAGCACGTTGGTGGTGCCCTCCCAGATGGGCAGCACCTGCGCGTCGCGCAGCAACCGGGCGACCCCGGTGTCCTCGACGTAGCCGGCGCCACCGAAGGCCTCCACGTACTCGCTGGCGGAGGAGACGGCGAGCCGACCGGTGGCGAGCTTCGCCAGCGGCGCGACCACCCGCAGCTCGGCGGCGGCCTCCGGGTCGGCGCCCACCTCGACCCGGCCGAGCAGCGTGAACGCGTGCCCGGCGAGGACGAACGCGCCGGCCGCGTCGACGGCGAGCGCACCGAGGGTGGCCCGGTGCAGCGGACTGCCCGACAGCGCGCCACCGGCCACGTGCCGCGCCTCGGCGTACGCCCGGGCCTGGGCCAGACCACGGCGCATGCCCCCGGCGGCGGCCGCGGCGTTGTGCACCCGGGTCACCACCACCAGGGTCATCGCCCGGACCAGGCCGGGCACCGCCGGGTCACCCAGCGGCAGCGCGTACGCGTCGCGCAGGCCGATCTCGGCGGTCGGCAGCGCGCGGGTGCCGAGCTTGTCCTTGAGCCGGTGCACGGTGATCCCGGGCGCCGGCGTGTCCGCTGCGGCGGTCGCCCCGGCCAGCGGCGAGTCGGCGGCGTAGCGGGGCACCAGGAACGGGGCGAGCACCCGGCTGCCCCGGCCGGCGCCCTCCGGGCGGGCCAGGGCCACGGCCATCGGCGCGTCGGCGGCGGAGCAGAACCACTTCTCCCCGGTCAGCCGCCACGACCCGTCCGCGGCGGGCCGGCCGGTGGTGGTGGAGCGGGACAGGTCGGAGCCGCCCTGCGACTCGGTCATCCACTGACCGCTGACCACGGCGGTCTCCGGGTCGGTGGAGGTGAGCCGGGGCAGCCAGGCGTCACGGACGCCCGGATCGACCTCCGGGAGGCTGAGCAGCGCGGCGGCGCCGTCGGCCATCGCCACCGGGCAGGAGAAGGTCGCCGACTCCGGCCCGTACAGGTGCAGCAGGGCGTGCTGCACGACCCGGGCGGCGGCGCCCCAGGTGCCGCGCGCGGACGCCAGGTAGGGCAGCGCGACCACGGCGTGCCGCGCGGCGGCGGCCCGCTGGGCCTGCCAGCCGGCGGAGGTGTCGATCCGGTCGACGCGGGCGCCCCACGGGTCGTAGCGGACCAGCCTCGGCGGGTGGGCCTCGGCGTCGGCGTGCGCGGCGCGCAGCGGCCCCACGACGTCGGCGGCCAGGTCCGCGAGGCGGCCCTTCGCCGCGGCGTGGCCGGCCGGGCCGAGCTGCCGCTCCAGCCAGGAACGCAGTAGCGCGTCCCCGGTGTACGGGTCGTCGGTGGTCGGTACCGGCTGCACGTAGCGGCTCATCCGTCGCTCCTTCGATGGTGTGCGCCGACCGTAGACGATGCGGTGGCGGCGCGACAGGGGGCGATGTCCTGCGCGGGCACGTACCGGGCGCATACGGTCGCAGGTGATGGGCGGTGACGGGTGGACCCGACCGGCCCGGGCCCGCCGTCCGCTGCGGACCGGGTTGGTGCTGGGCGGCCTGACGATGGCCCTGTGCCTGGTCGGGGTGGCCGGGTTGGGCACCTGGAACGTCCAGGTGGTCACCGGGGCCAGCGGCCCGGTGCGCGACACCGCGGACGGGTTCTTCCGGGAGGTCGCCGCCGGGGACGTCGACCAGGCCTACCAGCGGCTCTGCGCGCAGGCGCGCAGCCGGTGGAGCGAGGTCGGTTTCGCCGGCTGGGTGCGGACCCCGCCGCTGGTCAGCGGCTACGAGATCGTCGACGTGTCGGTGCGGACGAAGGCCGGACGGCCGGTCGGCGAGGTGACCGTCCGGGTCACCCGCGACGGTGGGGCCGCCGAGGAGCGCCGGCTGCCGGTGGTGAAGGAGGACGGCGAATGGCGGGTCTGCGGCGACCCGTACTAGGAGCGCGGGCCGAGGTCGCCGCTGCGGTAGTGACGGCGGCAGAGCACCTGGTAGCGCACCTCGGCGGTGTCCGCGGTGTCGCCGATGACGACCTGCGCGCCCTCGCGGACCACCCGGCTATCGACGACCCGGGCGTTGAGCAGCCCCTCCCGGCCGCACCAGCAGAGCACCTCGATCTGGATCCGGGCCACCTCGTCGGCCAGCTCGAACAGCCGCTGCGCGGCCGGGAAGAGGCAGGAGCGGAAGTCGGTGGCCAGGCCGAACGCGTACACGTCGACGTCGTAGCCGTCGACCAGCTCGGCCATCTGCTCAACGTGCTCGACGTTGTAGAACGACGCCTCGTCGCAGATCAGGTAGTCGACCCGGACCCCCTCGGCCCAGGTGTCGCGGACCAGCGCGCGCAGGTCGAGGGAGTCGGTGACCTCGACCGCCGAGTGGGCCAGGCCGATGCGGC
Source organism: Micromonospora psammae (assembly GCF_036902725.1). Classification (NCBI taxonomy): domain Bacteria; kingdom Bacillati; phylum Actinomycetota; class Actinomycetes; order Micromonosporales; family Micromonosporaceae; genus Micromonospora; species Micromonospora psammae. The sequence continues at coordinate 29,990 of NZ_JBAKHM010000021.1, forward strand.
TGGTCACCTGCGGTCCGAGGGACCGGTCGATGCGGGTGGTGACCAGGCCGCGGCGGCCCTGCCGGGCGTGGTTGTAGTTCATCTGCAACGCCATGGTCGACTTGCCGGAGTCCATCGGCCCCCAGAAGAACTTCAGCGCGGCGGCGTGCAGGGGACGCCCGTCGACGCCGCGGGCGGCGGCGCAGCCGGCCCGGCTGTCGTCCGGGCCCGGCAGGGGGCGGGCCAGGCAGGTCAGGGCGGCAGCGGCGTCGTCGGTCACGTCGGGGCAGCCTAGTCCATCGATCCGTTCCGATCGGCTGGTCAGAGCACCCGGGGCGGGGTGTTGCCGGCGGCGATGATGGCGCGGCGGATCGGCACGGCGGCCAGCAGCGCGAAACCCACCACGAAGAAGATCAGCAGTGAGACCAGGCCCACCCGGTAGGAGGCGGTGAGCTGGAACACCAGGCCGAAGGCGAGCGGCCCGAGCCAGCTGGTGCCCTTGTCGCTGATCTCGTAGAAGCCGTAGTACTCGCCCTCCTTGCCGGCCGGGATGAGCTGGCTGAACAGTGACCGGCTCAGCGCCTGACTGCCGCCGAGGACCAGGCCGATCGCCCCGCCGAGTGCCATGAACGGCAGCGGCGCCTCGGCGGGCAGCCGGAACGCGGCGATGATCACACCGGTCCAGAGCGCCAGGGACAGCAGCACCGTCTTCCACGCGCCGATGCGCCGGGCCAGCGCGCCGAGGGTCAGCGCGCCGCCGAAGGCGAGGAACTGCACCAGCAGGATCGTCACGATCAGGGTGTCCTGCCCCAGCCGCAGCTCCTCGGTGCCGTACTGACTGGCCAGGGTGATGACGGTCTGGATGCCGTCGTTGTAGACCAGGAAGGCGAGCAGGAAGAACAGCGTCAGCGGGTACGCCTTGATCTGCCGCAGGGTGCGGCCGAGCTGGCGGAACCCGTCGGTGAGCACGTTGCCGCCGCCGGCCAGCGCCGCGGCGGTGGGGCGTTCGCGCAGCCAGCGCAGCGGCACCAGGGTGAACGCCGCCCACCAGACGCCGGCGGACACGATGGACCAGCGGGCCAGGTCGAGGGTGCGCTGCGGGTTGCCCTCCTCGCTGAGCATGGTGACCGCGACCAGGTTGAGCGCGAGCAGCACCCCGCCGCCGAGGTAGCCGATCGCCCAGCCGCGGCTGGAGATGCCGTCGCGTTCGTCGGGGCCGCCCAGCAGCGGCAGGAACGAGTTGTAGACGACGATCGCCGCGCCGAAGGAGATGTTGGCGACCAGGAACAGCGCGCCGCCGAGCAGGTACCGGTCGCCGGTGACGAAGGCCATCGCGATGGTCGCCCCGGCGCCGGTGAAGGCGGCCCCGGCCAGCAGCCGCTTCTTGTGGGCCGACCGATCGGCGATCGCCCCGATCACCGGCAGGACGAAGACGGTGAGGAACACCGACAGCGAGATCAGGTACGGATAGTAGGAGCCGGCCGCCACCTTGATGCCGAGCGGGTACACGTGCCCGTCGCAGGAGTCCGCGCCGAGTTCGCACCCGGCGGCCAGCTCGGTGACGGTGGTGAGGAACGGGCCGAGGAAGACGGTGATGACAGTGGTCTGGAAGGCGGAGTTGGCCCAGTCGTAGACGTACCAGCCGGTGCGTTCGCGGCGGGTGCTCGCCGGGTTGGCGGCGGCGGTGGGGGTGACCGTGTCGGCCATCGCGGTCCTCGGGGTTTCAGGCGGCCCAGTGGCCGCGGCTGCGGTAGACGTCGCGCAGCACGCCGACGTGATCGGTCATGATGCCATCCACCCCAAGATCAAGTAAGTCGTGCATCTGGGCGGGTTCGTCGATCGTCCAGACGTGCACCTGCAACCCGAGCCGGTGGCAGTAGGCGAGGAATCGGCGATCCACCACCGGCACCCGGCCGTAGCGCGGCGGGACCTGCGCGGCCACCACCGACGGCGGCAGCCGCAGCGGCCGCCCGTGCAGCGAGGCCATCCGCAGCCGGGCCACCCCGCGCATGCCCAGGCCGGTGGCGACCCGCCCCCCGGTCGCCGCTCGCAGCCGGGTCAGCCGGGCGTCGCTGAAGGAGGCCAGCAGCACCCGATCGGCCGCGCCCACCCGCGTCACCGTCTCGACCGTCGGCGCGACCCCGCCGTCGGACTTCACGTCGATGTTGAACCGGACCTGCGGCCACGCGCCCAGGACCTCGTCGAGCCGGGGTACGACGGCGGCCCCGCCGACCCGCACCGACGCCAGGTCGGCCCAGCGCAGCTCGGCGATGCGCCCCCGCTCACCGGTGACCCGCTCCAGGGTGGCGTCGTGGAAGACCACGGCGACCCCGTCGGCGGTGCCGTGCACGTCGGTCTCCACGTACCGGTAGCCGAGGCCTACCGCCCGGGCGAACGCCTCGACGGTGTTCTCGTCGCCCTCGGCGGCGCCGCCGCGATGGGCGAAGGCCAGTGGCGCCGGGGCGTCCAGGTAGCCGGGTCGGGTCAGCACGCAGCGCAGTATGCCTCGCGCCGGGGGCTGCCGGATGACCGGCCGGCGAGCACCCGACGTCGCCGCCTGCTCCGTCGTTTCCCTCGCCGCCCGACGGCGGGCTTCAGCGCAGCCAGCCGCCGGTCAGGTCGGTGACCGCAGTCCCGGCGAGGTCGGCCAGTTTCACCCGGACGAACTCCCGCGCCGTCGTCGAGGTCTGGGTACGCGGCGGCGGGGTCGGACCGGTGACGACCGCGACCACGACGGTGGCGGCGTCCGCCGAGGACTGCGCCGCCGCGAACGCCCCGCCGGCGCGGTCGAGGTACGCCCGCAGCGCCGGTGCGTACACCCCGGCCTGCGCGAGCGCGCGGTCCCGGTCGATGCCGATGTTGGCGACGAACTCGCTGGCCACCGCGCCCGGCTCCACCACGGCGACGGTCACTCCGACGCTCGCCGCGACCGGCGCGAGGGACTCCATGAACCCCTCGACGGCGAACTTCGCCGCGCAGTACGCCTCGTTGAACGGCTGCCCGATGACCCCGCCGACGCTGGTGACGCTGACCAGCCGGCCCCGGCTGGCCCGCAGGTGCGGCAGCGCGGCCCGGCTGACGTGCAGCACCCCGAAGAAGTTGACCTCCATGACGGCCCGCACGTCGTCGACGGTCTCCTGTTCCAGGGTGCCGAGGTGCCCGGCGCCGGCGTTGTTGACCACCGCGTCGAGCCGCCCGTACGCCGCCACGGTCTCGGCCACGGCGGCGGCGGCCGAGTCCGCGTCGGCCACGTCGAGGCGGCGTACGTCGATGAGGTCGGCGACCCCGGCGGCGTCGGCGGCGGCGCGCAGCCGGTCGGCGCGCCCGAGGTCACGCATGGTGGCCACGGTGCGCCAGCCGGCGCGCGCGCAGCCCAGCGCGATCTCCAGGCCGATGCCGGTGGAAGTGCCGGTGACCAGCACCGTCTGCTCGCTCATGTCTGCCCTGCCTTTCCTGTGGAACGCCTGCGGGCAGGCTCTCACCGTTGCGGGCCGCGCGAGGCCAACTCCGGGTTGCCCGGCGGGGGAGCGGACGCCAGCCGGATCTGGCCCCGGTGCTCGACCGCCTCGCCGCCGAGCGCCGGACGATGGCGGCGCTGCTGGACGAGCTGCGTGTCGTCCTGGCCACACCCGTCGCCGGCCCCGACGCGCTGGGCCGCGAGGTGGACCGCCTGACCAGCCAGGTACGGGCGCACCTGGCGTACGAGGAGGAGCAGCTGGTGCCGATCCTGAACGCCGCCGGCGAGTGACGTGGTCGCCGCCCGACGGGGTCAGGCCGCCGGGGGGCGGCGGTGGGCGCGGCTGGTGTCGACGGGGCGACCGGGGTCGACGTGGCGGGGCCGGTCCGGCTCGTCGCGGCGCAGCGGCGCCAGCGCGTCGGTGATCGCGTCGATGATCCGGTCGGTGCCCTGCCGGGCGGCGCCGGGCGTGCCGTGGGCCAGGTCGTGCAGGTCGAGGGGTTCGCCGAAGCGCACCCGGATCACCGGTCGGCGCAGCAGCGACCGGGCGACGCCGCGCAGCAGGCCCTTGGGCGCCCGGTACGGCAGCACCTCGTGTGAGCCCCACTGGGCGACCGGAATGACGGGGGCGCCGCAGGCCAGGGCGAGTCGGGCGGTGCCGGTCTTGCCGCGTTCGGGCCACAGGCCGGGGTCCAGGCCGATGCGTCCCTCCGGGTAGACCAGCACCACGGAACCGGCGGCGACCGCGGCGGCGGCGTCGGCGAGGGCGTGGTGCACGGCGGCGGTGCCCCGGTCGACGCGCAGGTGGCCGGCGTGGCGCATCAGCGCGCCGAGCACGGGGGCGCGGAACAGCCCGCCGGTGGCCATGAAGCGGGGTGCGACGCCCCGGGCCCGGCAGGCGGCGGCCAGCACGACCGGGTCGAAGGGGCTGATGTGGTTGGCGGCCAGGATCAGCGGCCCCCGGCGCAGGTGTGCCGGCACGTCGCCGGTGACCTCCAGTCGGGCCAGGGCGGCGACGGCGAGGCGGGCGATCAGCTGGGCGGTGCGCCAGAGCAGCGGCGGCTGCCATCCGGTGGTGTCCATCAGGGGTGGATGGTCGCACGGGGGAAGGTGGCGGTGGGGTGGGACGCCGGGCCGGGGCGGCAGAGGTGATCAAGGTCATCGGTCCCGGGCCGGTTCGAGCCCCCCGATTCCTCTACGACGCGCAGTAGTATTTACTACGTCTCGTAGTATGAACAGCTGGGGGTGCCAGGTGGACGCGTTGGACGTCGCCCGGTGGCAGTTCGGTGTCACCACCGTCTACCACTTCCTTTTCGTGCCGCTGACCATCGGCCTGTCCGTGCTGGTCGCCATCCTCCAGACGCTGTGGCACCGCACCGGCAACGAGCGGTACCTCAAGCTCACCAAGTTCTACGGCAAGCTCTTCCTGATCAACTTCGCGATGGGCGTGGTCACCGGCATCGTGCAGGAGTTCCAGTTCGGCATGAACTGGAGCGACTACTCCCGCTTCGTCGGCGACATCTTCGGCGCACCCCTGGCCATCGAGGCCCTGGTCGCGTTCTTCCTCGAATCCACCTTCATCGGCCTGTGGATCTTCGGCTGGGACCGGCTGCCCAAGCGCCTGCACCTGGCCAGCATCTGGGCCGCCGCGATCGGCTCCAACCTCAGCGCCTACTTCATCCTCGCGGCGAACTCGTTCATGCAGAACCCGGTCGGCTACCGGATCAACCCCGACACCGGCCGCGCCGAACTCACCGACTTCGTCGCCGTGCTGACCAACAAGGTCGCGCTGATCACCTTCCCGCACACCCTGGCCGGATCGTTCCTGGTCGCCGGCTCGCTGGTGGTCACCGTCGGCCTCTGGCACGTGATGCGCAACCGCGGCAGCGCCGACACCGGGGCGTACCGGTTCGCCACCAGGTTCGGCTCCTGGGTGGTCCTGGTCTCCGCGGCGCTGGTGGCCATCACCGGCGACATCCAAGGCAAGATCATGACCCAGGTGCAGCCGATGAAGATGGCCGCCGCCGAGGGCCTCTACAGCACCGAGAGCCCCGCCTCGTTCTCCGTGCTCACCATCGGCAGCCTCGACGGCAGCCGGGAACTGTTCGCCATCAAGATCCCGTACCTGCTGTCGTACCTGGGCACCGGCGACCCCAACGGCACCGTCCAGGGCATCAACGACCTGCAGGCCCAGTACGCCAGCCAGTACGGCGCCGGCAGCTACACCCCGATCATCCCGGTCACCTACTGGAGCTTCCGCTTCATGATCGCCTTCGGGATGGCCGCCGCCGCGATCGCCCTGCTGGTGCTCTGGTCCCAGCGCAAGGGCCGCACCCCGACCAACCGCTGGTTGCTGCGCGCCGGCCTGGTCATGCCCGTGCTGCCCCTGCTGGCCAACTCCTTCGGCTGGATCTTCACCGAGATGGGCCGCCAGCCGTGGATCGTCTACGGCGAGATGCTCACCCGCAACGGGGTGTCCCGCAGCGTGTCGCTGGCCGAGGTGCTCACCTCCTTCACCGCCTTCACCCTGATCTACGCCACCCTCGCGGTGATCGAGTTCAAACTCCTGGTCCGCTACGCCCGCGCCGGCGTCCCCGACCTCACCCCCGCCCCGGAACCCGACGACACCGACGACGCCGAGCGCCCGCTCGCCTTCGCCTACTGACCCCGGAGCCCCACCGTGGAACTGACCACCATCTGGTTTCTCCTCGTCGCCGTCCTCTTCACCGGCTACTTCGTCCTCGAAGGCTTCGACTTCGGCGTCGGCATGCTGCTGCCCGTCCTCGGCCGCGACGACCGGGAACGCCGCGTCCTGATCAACACCATCGGCCCGGTCTGGGACGGCAACGAGGTCTGGCTGATCACCGCCGCCGGCGCCATGTTCGCCGCCTTCCCCGAGTGGTACGCCACCCTCTTCTCCGGCTTCTACCTGCCGCTGCTGCTGATCCTGCTCGCCCTGATCGCCCGCGGCGTGGCCTTCGAATACCGGCACAAGCGGCCCGAGGCGTCCTGGAAGCGCCGCTGGGACCAGGCGATCTTCTACGGCTCCCTGGTGCCGGCGATCCTCTGGGGCGTCGCCTTCGCCAACATCCTGCGCGGCGTGCCGCTGGACGCCGACCACGAGTACGTCGGCGGCCTGCTCGACCTGCTGCACCCGTACGCCCTGCTCGGCGGGGCCACCACCGCCGTGCTGTTCCTCACCCACGGCGCCGTCTTCATCGCCCTGAAGACCACCGGCGACATCCGCGAGCGCGCCGGCGCGCTCGCCGTGCGGCTGGGCGTCGGCGCCGCGGTCCTCGCGGTGGCCTTCCTGGCCTGGACCCTGAACATCCGCTCCAGCGCCGCCGCCGTCGTGCTCGCCGCCGGCGCGGCCCTGGCCCTGCTCGGCGGGCTCGCCGCCGCCCGGGTACGCCGGGAGGGCTGGGCGTTCACCGGCACCGCCGTGGCGATCGCCCTGGCTGTGGCCACCCTCTTCGCGGCGCTGTTCCCCAACGTGCTGCCCTCCACCGGCGACCCCGCCGGCACCCTCACCGCCGTCAACGCCGCCTCCACCCCCTACACCCTGAAGATCATGACCTGGGTGGCGGTGATCTTCACCCCGATCGTCCTCGCCTACCAAGGTTGGACCTACTGGGTGTTCCGCAAGCGGATCGGGGTAGTGAACATTCCGCAACACTGAGACCACGCGTGGGGCGCGAGGGAGACGCGGGGCCGGGGCGAGGGGGTCGCACCGGCCCCGCGACGCGGTCAGCCCCGGCCGGCCGCCAGGTCCTCGTCGGCCCGCCGCTTCACCAGGGCCAGCACCCGGCCCGCGACGGCCATCTCCTCGGCGGGGATGCCCGCGTAGAGGCGGGCGGTGATGCCGGCGACGGCGTCGTCGACGCGACCCCGAACGTCCCGGCCGGCGGCGGTGAGCGCGACGCGGGCGTCGTCCTGCCGGATGAGCCCGGCCTCGGCCAGTTCGGCGATCGTCGCCCGCGCCGCCGGCTCGTCGACCTTCAGGGCGCCGGTGATCCGGTCGGTGAGGGCGGCGCGGTCGACCGCGCCACCCTCGCGGGCGACGACACCGAGCACGACCGACTGGGTGAAGGAGATCCCGAGCCGGGCCAGTTCACGTTCCAGTACGGCTCGGGTGGCGTGGTGGGCCTGGCCGAGGACCTGGCCGTCGAGGGCGGGTGTGGGGGACATGGGCACTCCTCCCGATCTTTCCGTTGGCGCGGCCAACGTTGGCGCGGCCAACGTATCAGAGATCGTGGGCCGAGCCAACGAACGCTGGTAGCGTCCGCCACGTGGAGACCACCGACGGTTCGCAGCCACCCACCCGCCTACGGGCCACCCCGAGCTGGCTGCTCACCCAGACCGCCGCACACGCCGCCCGCCTCGTCACCGAAGGACTCGGCCGGATCGACGCCCGCGGCTACCACTACCGGCTGCTCGCCGCGCTGGAGGAGTACGGCCCGGCCAGCCAGGCCGAACTGGGCCGTCGCTGCGGCATCGACCGCAGCGACGTGGTGGCCGCCCTCAACGAACTCGCCGCCCGCGACCTCGTCCGACGCTCACCCGACCCCACCGACCGGCGCCGCAACATCGTCACCATGACCGCCGCAGGCGAACGGGAGCTACACCGGATCGCACACACCCTGACCCGGATCCAGGACGACCTGCTCGCCCCACTCACCCCCACCGAACGGGACCAGCTGTCCCGCCTGCTGACCAGAGTCCTGCACCACCACAGCCGCCCCTGACCCACCGGCCGCCCGAAAACCGGCGGACCGACCCGACCCACGCCGCTAGAGCTGCAACGGCAGTTGGTCAGGGGTAGCCGCGTCGTCGGTAGTGGGCAGGTCCGGGCTTGGCGTTCGCTCCGTACCCTCACATCGTGCTGGCGTTCTCCTTGGCTCGCGGCGTTACTGGCCAGGGCCGAACTCGGCGACCTCGCGACGTGGATCGGCGCGATCGCGAACCTGGCCACCGTCGTTCCCGCGGTGGTCGCGTCCTGGTCGCGTTCCGGGTCTACCGGATCGAGTCGGCTCCCGACCAGCGCGCCGAGCAGGACCGTCGGGAGCCGGCGGCGGACGAGCGGCGAAGCCAGGCTCAGGGCGTGTCGGTGTGGTACGCGCCCATGCTGAAGCGGTTACCGGCGCGTGCGATCGAAATCGCCAGCGACATGATGACGGTTAACGTCTGGACAGCGTACGTCCTCAACGCCTCCGAGCAGCCCATCCATGACGTGCAGGTCGTCTTCGCCCGCTCGCAACCACGCTTGGCGGTTCCCATGGGCGGGCCAGCCCGGAGAATCCGGCTGCCGGAGCTTGTCCGGACTGTGCCGCCGCACCAGGGTGCCTTGGCTGTGGAAATACCCAGCGAGATGGAACACCTCGTACCGTCCGAAGCGCTGCCCAATGAGCTCAGCGTCGCGCTGGGCTCTCGTGACGCGGCAGGCCGCCGCTGGATGCGCGACTGGGATGGCTTCCGTGCAAGGAGGAGGTCGCGCGCACCCTAGATCTTCGGTGCGACGGATTGGGCGATCTTGATCAGTGCCTCCTTGTCGTCCGGCGCACCGTGCACAATCAGCACCCGCATCTGCGAGCCCGTCACCTTTGCTGCGGCGACCGAACCGATGCCGCCCGCCTCGTCGTAGGCGGCGGTGTCACCGATACCGTTGAGCGGCTCGCCGGTCCGGTTGGACAGGGCGGCGCGGACGTTGGCCGCCGCCGACGAGCCATTGTCCGGTGCGACCGACACGCCGACGGTGAGGAACAGCCGGCCGGCGTTGGCGAAGTCGCACGCGTAGGTGGTGGCACCGGTGCTCTTGACGGGCTTGTTCTCCTCGGCCTTCACGTCGGTCACGTTGAACGTCGAGTCGATGGTCTTCATGTCGACCAGCGGGCACGCGGCGCTGATCTTCTGCTTCGAGCCGCCCGCCGGCGCCGTCGTTTTCGCGCCGCCCGCGGCCGGCGACGCGGAGACACCGCTCTGCCACGTGGCGCCAACTGAGGCACCATCCTGCCCGCAGCCGCTGATCGACAGCAGGGTTACTGCCGTCGTGATGACCAGTGCCGTGCGGCGGTGGGCGATGTCGCTTCGCATCGTGATAGTCCCATCGGGTTGACGTCGGATCCGGTGTTGCCGGTAACGGCCGCCGTTGCCTGCCGCCGCGCATTCGCCCGGCGACCGGTTGCTGTGCCGAGAGCAGGGGCGCGCGTCCGGCGCAGACGGACAGTACCCGAGGCCGAGGACACGATCGGGGCGGCGTCCTGCCGCAGCCGCGGGCGCAAGTCGCTCACCCCTAGGCCGTGTCTTCAACGGTCACATGCAGGTCCTCACCGACAAAGCTGTCCAGGCGGGCATCACCGTCGACCTCGTCGACGAGCGCGGCACGTCCTCCACCTGCCCCACCTGTCTGCGGCGAGTGCCGAAACCCCGCGGCCGGACCCTGACCTGCCCGCACTGCACGTTCTCCGGGCACCGTGACCTGATCGCGGCAGCCATCATCGCCACCCGCACCTCGGGCGGCGGACCCACCGCCTGCACAGCAGCCGTTCTGCTGCCCGAGGTGGTCAAGCACCGTCGAGCCGGCCGACACCTCCCCGGTGCCAGCCAGTCCCGGCGTGATCCCCGCCGCTCACCACAGGCGGCGAGAGGATCAGTTGGCCCGCGGAGGCCCGCCCCACCACCAGGTGGGGAGTCGCTCGCCACACGGCGAGGATCCACAACGGCGTATCGGAAACCCGGTGAACGTTGGTGGACACCGCACTAGGGTGTGCCGGTGCCCACCACCCCGAACGTCCGTGAACTCACCGCCGACGAGCTGGCCGACGCCTGGCAGCTCGGCCGGCTCGCCTTCGGCTCCGCTCCGCAGCCACCCCCGCACGCCACCACCCCGGTGCCCGGGATGACCCGCTACGGCGCCTTCGACGCCACCGGCCGGCTCGTCGGCAAGGCCGTCGACCTGCACCACGACCAGTGGTGGACCGGCCGGCCGGTCCCCGCCGCCGACGTCGCGGGCGTCGCCGTCGCCCCCGAGGCGCGCGGCCGGGGCGTCGCCCGCGAGCTGCTGCGCGCCCTGCTGCGCGGCGCGCACGAGCGGGGCGCCGCCGTCAGCGCGCTCTTCCCCACCGTCGGCGCCCCCTACCGCGCCTGCGGCTGGGAGGTCACCGGCGTGCTGCGCACGGTCGACCTGCCCACCGCCGTCCTGACCCGGCCCCGCACCACCGGGCGGCTGGCCGTCCGTCCCGGCGACCTCGCCGACCTGCCCGCCGTGTTCGACCTCTACGAGCAGGTCACCCGGCACCGCAACGGCCTGCTCACCCGGCGCGGCCCGGTGTTCGACCACTACCGCGACCAGTTCACCGCCGACGACCCGCCCTTCGACGGGCTCACCCTCGTCGAACAGGACGGACGCCTCGTCGGCTACGCCGGCTGGAACCGCGGCCGAGGCTACGGCCCCGACGCCGTCCTCACCGTCGAGGACCTCTTCGCCACCACCGCCGACGCCGCCCGGGAACTCGTCGGCGTCCTCGCCAGCTGGCACAGCGTCACCCCGACGCTGCGGCTGACCCCGCTGCCCGGCGACGCCCTCGCCGCCCAGCTGCCGCTGGAGAAGGCCCGCGAACACGAGCAGGACACCTGGATGCACCGCCCCGTCGACGTCGCCCGCGCGGTGGGGGAGCGGGGCTGGCCCGGCCACGCACGCGGCAGCGTCGAGTTCACCCTCGACGACGAACTCGCCGACTGGAACACCGGCACCTGGCGCCTGGAGGTCGCCGACGGCGCCGCCCAGCTCACCCGCGTCACCACCGAAGCCGCCCTGCACCTGTCCGTACGCGGCTTCGCCCTGCTCTACGCCGGCGCCGCCACCGCCCAGTCGGTCACCGACGCGGGCCTGCTGCGCTGCGCCACCGGCGCCGACCCCCGGGCCCTGGACCTGCTGGCCGCCGGGGGGCCAGCGCACCTGCTCGACTACTTCTGACCGGTCGGCGGGGCCGCCTCAACGGCCCCGCCACCCGTTCAGCGGGCCTCGCGCAGCTCCGCCAGGCGCGCCTCGATCTCCGCCAGCTCGGCGCGCAGCTTCTCCGCCTGCTGCTCGGCCTCGGCCCGCTCCGCGCCCAGGATCTGCTCCACCGCCTCCTGCACCCCCGGCACGTCCACCAGCGCCACCATCTTCAACGCCTCCGCCGGCTTCACCACGTACGGCTTCGCCAGCGCCTTGCTGCCCTGCTGCGCCGCCACCGTCCACTCGCCGTCGGCGTACGCCAACGTCACCGTCAGCCCCGCCGGACCCTTCGGCTTCACGGCCTTCACCGCCCGCCGGGCCGGCTTCGCCTCCACCTGCTGCTCCACCTTCGGCTCCTCCCGCCGCGGCGCCGGCACCCGCGGGGTGTCCAGCACGAACTCCGGCTCCACCGGCGCGACCGGCTCCTCGGCCGGCGGCTCCGGCTTCGCCTCCACCACCTTCCGACCCACCCCGCGCGGCGCCACCGCCACGTCGGCGGGGGAGAAGGGCAACTCGTCGCGGCCGAAACGCACCACCACGAACTCGTCGGACACCGCCGGATCGGTCAGCTCCACCACCTGACCCACCTGCCCGGCGACCTGCCCCGCCGAGGCGGTGAACACCACCTTCGGCTTCCGCCCGGCCGCCAACGCCTCCCGGATGCCGGCTACCTCGTCATCGGACAAACCCTGGCCCGCCATCACAGCCCTCTTCCGTACACGTGTCTGATTGCTGCCCTTGATACCAGCCGGCTGCGACAGCCGGAAGATCAACCCCCCAGGGCGCGCAACGCCTGATCCGCGTGACCGTTCATGTCCAGCTCACTGTGGATCACCGCGAGCACCCGCCGGTCCACCCCGATCACGAACGTCATCCGCCGCATGCTCAACGGCCCCAACGGCAGCCGACGCCGCACCCCGAACGACTCCGCCACCACACCGTCCACATCCGACAACAACGGATAGTCGAAACCGTGCCGCCGGGAGAACTCCGCCTGCTTCTCCACCGGATCCCGGCTGATCCCCACCCGCTGCGCCCCCACCGCCGCGAACTCCGCCGCCAGATCCCGGAAGTGGCAACTCTCCGCCGTGCACCCCCGCGTCATCGCCGCCGGATAGAAGAACAACACCACCGGACCCGAAGCCAACAGCTCCGACAACCGCCGCGGTGTACCCGTCTCGTCCGGCAGGACGAAATCCTCCATCACGTCACCGACGCCCACACCCGCCACCGCGCACCTCCACGCTCGCCGCACCGACGCGCGCAGCGTACGCGCCGCGCTCAGCCCCACACCGCCGCCACCTCCTCGGCCACCACCGCCGCCTGCGCGAAGCCCGCCCGCGCCGCGGCCGCCCGCCGCGCCGGATCCAGCACGTTGCGCCCGATCGCCGCCCGCGCCGCCCGATCCGGCGACACCACCGCCACCCGCGCCGCCGCCCGCAACGCCGCCACCTGCGCCGACAACCGCGGCATCGGCCCGAACGCCGACGTCACCGGCGCCAACACCACCACCCGCTGCGCACCCGCGGCCAGGTCCGCGTTCACCGCCGAGCGCACCCCACCGTCGACGTACCGCCGCCCACCGATCGTCACCGGCGGCCACACCCCCGGCACCGCGCAACTGGCCCCCACCGCGTCCACCAACGACACCCCACCACCGGCGTCGAACACCACGAACTCACCCGAGGCGGCGTCCACCGCCGTGACCAGCAACCGCCGCGCCGGCCACTCCCGCACCGGCAACCGCGCCTCGATCACCGCCCGCCGCGACGCCTCCGACGGGGTACGCGCCGCCAGCGCCATCGCCCCGATCCGCGCCCGCGCCCGCACCGCGTCCCGGGTACGACCACCCGCCCACACCAACCGCGCCACCGCCGCCACCCCGAACCGCGCCGCCACCTCACCCACCGCCGGCGCCAACTGCGCCTGGTACGACTCACCCACCGGCCGCCCCGAGCACAACTGCGCACCCACCACCGACCCGGCCGACGTACCCACCACCAGATCCGCCTCCGCCAGCGCCACCCCCCGCCGCGCCAACCCGGCCAGCAGCCCCCACTCCCAGGCCACCCCCGTCACCCCGCCGCCGCCCAACACCAACGCCCGCGTCACCTGTGACCACCCTCTCCCTGCCCGCCCGGTGCCGGAAACGGTAGCGTCGCCTCACCCGGAGCAGGGGAGCGGCGCATTGAACCCAGTCACCGTCGTCACCGGCGGCAGCCGCGGCATCGGCGCCGCCACCGCCCGCCGGCTCGCCCACGACGGCCACGACGTGGCCATCGGCTACCGCCGCGACCACGACGCCGCCGCCGGAGTCGTCGCCGACATCCACGCCCTCGGCCGGCGCGCCGTCGCCGTACCCGCCAACACCACCGACCCCGAGCAGATCGCGCGGCTCTTCGACGCCGCCGCCGACCTCGGCCCCCTCACCGGGCTGGTCAACAACGCCGGCGTCACCAGCCCCATCGGGCCCTTCACCGACCTGCGCCCCGACGACCTGCGCCAGGTCGTCGACGTCAACCTCCTCGGGTACGTCCTCTGCGCCCAGCAGGCCACCCGCCGGCTCACCCGCGGCGGCGCCATCGTCAACATCTCCTCCGCCGCCGCCACCCTCGGCAGCCCGGGGGAGTACATCCACTACGCCGCGGTCAAGGCCGCCACCGACACCCTCACCATCGGCCTGGCCAAGGAGCTCGCCCCGCACGGCATCCGGGTCAACGCCGTCGCCCCCGGCGTCATCCGCACCGACATCCACACCCTCTCCGGCGTGCCCGACCGCGCCGACACCGCCGCCGGCCGGATACCGATGGGCCGCGCCGGCGAACCCGACGAGGTCGCCGGCGCCGTCGCCTGGCTGCTCGGCCCGGACGCCTCGTACACCACCGGCGCGGTGCTGCGCGTCGCCGGCGGCCTGTGACACGGCCCCGGGCCGCCGCCCCGGGCCACCCCGCTCAGCCCTGGCACCAGCCGTCAGGCTTTTCATGACTTTTCGTTTTCTGGGGATTTCGGACGATTGCTGGTTGAGGATGGGCGCAGGGAGCCAGGCAAGGGCACAGAAACCGAAGGCGTGGAAACGTCGCTGCCATCGCAGGGGAGAGGAGTCGACAGCGTGGACATGAGACTCGAGTTCGTCATGGTGCCCGTCGCCGATGTGGGCCGGGCCAAGAGCTTCTACCAGTCGCTGGGGTGGCGGGAGGATGCCGACCTCGGCGAGGGGCCTGGCCGGGTGGTGCAGATGACGCCACCTAGGTCGGACTGCTCGGCCATGTTGGTGGGCCCCACTTACACCAACATGGCGCCCGGCTCGGTGCAGGGCCTCTGGCTGGCGGTGAACGACGTCGAGGCGGCCCGGGCCGACCTGGCGGGCCGCGGCGTCGACGTGAGCGAGGTGTTCCACGCCGAGGGCGGTGGCATACCCCTCCCGGGCGGTCAGGGACGGGTCCCCGGCCTGGCCCCGAACCGCGCGAGCTACTTCTCGTTCGCCTCGTTCAACGACCCGGACGGCAACGGCTGGTTCCTCCAGGAGATCACCACGCGCTTCCCCGGCCGACTGTGGGAGTGAGTGCCGGGCCGGCGAGTCTCGCGAACAAGGAGCGCTCCCATGCCAACGACCTATGACTCGGTCGCCGACCTGGCAGCCGCACTGCGACGCGCGGAGGCCGCACACGGCCGCCACGAGCAGGAGACCGGACCCGACCCGGACTGGCCGGCCTGGTACGCGCAGTACATGGCCGACGAACAGGCCAAGCCCGAAGCGAGCCGATGAGCGACTGAGCTGACGACGTCATCGTTGAGCCACGTCGACCGCCCCTGACCTGTGCCGGCTCAAGATGGTGGGAACTGCTGCGCATCAGCCCTTCCCACCATCTTGAGCCGAGTTGTCTCCAGCGACGATGAAGGCCTCGCCACGGCCGCCCCGTTCGGTCGGCGCGATGGCTCGCTGCCGGATGGCCCCGATCCCACCACCGGCAGGGCACGAGCGGTCAGCCGATGCGGTGAAGAAGAGCGACATCGGCACTTGCGAGTGATATTCGACACACGGATAATTCGACGCCACACATGCCGCACCTCACGGGGGAGGTGGAGTGATGGCAACCACGAAGGCTCCGGTCGCACACCGTGCCATGGATGGCCGACGCTTCCTGCTCAGCGGCCCACTCGACCTCAGCGCGCCGTTCACCTCGGTGGTCGAGCTGACCATCGCCGGCCGCCAGCACGAATTCACCGCCGGCTCGGTGGGCCTGGCCGACGAGCTGGCACAGGCCCTCGGCGTCACCGGCTTCGACGAGCAACTCAACTATCAGGGCGGCACCCTGTCCACGGCGCGCGTGACGTCGTACGACGCGCAGGTGCGGCTGGACGAGGACCGGCTGGTGGCGGCCTGGCGCGGGCGCCGGTACTGCTTCGTCACCCAGTTGTACGGCGCCTCGACCACAGACCTGCTCGCGGTGCTGCGGACACTGCGAATCGCCGAGCACGACGACGGCCTCGTCGTGCGCCCCGACCCCCGGGCCGCCAGCCGGCTCACCGCGCCGGCGACGGTGCTCAAACAGGTGCCCGGACTCGGCCTGCTGGACATGACGCCACTCACCGCGGAGCGCGCGCGACAGCTGCCGTCGTGGCGAGGGCTGCGCACCGGGGCGGGAGAACTCTTCCGCGACACGCTCTCGGACGGCAAGCCCTACTTCGTGCTCGCCGCCGCGGACACCTGGGTGACCGTGCTACCACTGGCCGACACGGTGCTCGACCGGGTGCCGGACCTGGTCGACCGGCTACGCGTCCAGTCGGCCCAGTGAGGCTGTCGTGTCAGCCCTGGCCGCCAGCGTCGCGGCGTACACCGTGCTCCTCACCCTGCTCGTCGCGTGCGGTGAGCACCTCTCGAAGCCGGCGGCGCTGTCGACGGCCCTGGCCGCCCACCGGGTGGTCCCCGCGCCGTCCACCGTCGCGGCGGTGGTCATCGCGACCGAGGGCCTGCTCGGCGCAGCCGGAGTCGTCGCCCTGCTCCGCGACGACGGTGGCCGACTGCTGGGCCTGGTCCTGGCCGCCAGTTGCGCACTCCTGGCGACGTACGCCGGCTACGCCCGGTACGTCACGTCGACCGGTCGGGCCGTCCCCTGCGGCTGCTCCCGGGTGGAACTGCCGATGACCGGTTGGGTGGTGGGGCGCGCCGCCACGCTCGCCGGCATGGCCCTGGCCGGATCACTGCTGTCCGGCGCGGTCGTGCCGGTGGGGCGAGCCGGCATCCCACTCACCATCGTCCTGCTCGCCGCAGCGACGTTCACCGCGCTCCTGGCGCACCTGCCAGCCGCCATGCACGACCCGACCCCGGATCAGCCGCCACTCGAGGTGACACGAGGAGAGGTACCCGGATGAGTTTCCAGACGAGCGCGGTGATCCTGAGCTGGATCGCCATCCTGCTGCTGGCCCTCGTGGTGTCCGGCCTGGTACGCCAGGTGCACGCCCTGTCCAGCGGCGCCGTCGGCCGCCGCGCGGCCGTCGGCCTGCGGCCCGGCTCGCCGGCGCCCGGGTTTCGTGACCTCGCGCCGCCGTCCCCGGCCACCCTTGTCCTGCTCTTTCTCGACGGCGGCTGCGCGACCTGCGACCAACTGCTCGACGAAGCCACTGAACAGGGTCCACGGACCGATGCGGTGCTTCGAGTCCTCTACCGGCAGGCTGTCCCGCCACAAGCGGCCGACCGGCCGATGACCATCCTCGGCGAGCAGGCGGACCTCTTCGACCGGTACGACGCGATCGCCACTCCGTTCGCCGCCGTGATCGACCCGGGCGGGCGCGTCCGACGCTCCGAGCCCGTCGGCTCCCGGGTGGCTTTGCGCCAACTGCTCGACCAGGTCGGCAACCCGTCCGGCCAACCGGCTCCGAGCCAACGAGGAGGCGCCCGGTGACCACCCTCGACGCCGTACCCGCCCTACGGGGGACAGACCCCGGCACCGGCCCCGCGTCCCGCCGGCACCCGCCGGCGCGCCGGACCAGGGGTCGTCTCACCACGTCCTGGGCGCTGTCCCGGCGCACCCTGCTCCAGGCCGGCACCGCGGTGGGAATGGCCGCGCTGAGCGTCTTCCCGGCCGCCCGCCGTGCCTACGCCGACGGATACACGATCTACGGCGGGTGCCCCACGTACGCCGCCGACCACAACTGCTCCCCGGGCTGCGGCCCCAGCCCGGTCTTCGGTGACGCCTGCAACACCAGCGGCAGCCACGCCGGCTACCACAAGAACGACGGCACGACCTGGAGACTACGGCCGAACCAGTGCTACGCCGGCACGTACGACGGCTGGCTGTGGCGCTACGCCGGCGCGTGCGGCGCCTGCGCCTGCGGCGTCGAACGCCGGTGCCACGACGGGTACCGGAAGACCAGCTCGGGCTGGGTCAGGTCGATCTGCCGCTGGAACACCAGCTGCGGGTGCCTCACCACGGTCAACTGGCCTACCACCAAGCGCGGCCAGACCGGCACGAACGTCTACACCGTGCAACACCTGCTGACCGCTCACGGCCACTCGACCACGGTGGACGGGATCTTCGGCAGCGGCACCGAGACCAGGGTGAAGCAGTTCCAGACGGCCAAGAAGATCACGGCGACCGGCGTCGTCGACGCCAGGACGTGGCCCCTGCTGGCGAGGACCGTGCGCTATTCCCAGAGCGGGCACGCCGTGCGCGGCGCGCAGCGGCAACTCGTCAAGCACGGCTACAGCCTGCCCGTCACCGGGTACTTCGGTTCGCAGACCGAAGGCGCGGTACGGGACGTCCAACGAAAGAGCGGGCTCTACGTCGACGGCATCGTCGGACAGAACACCTGGCGCACCCTCACCGGCGGCGTCGTGTGACGCACCAGCCGCCACCGGTACGCCCCGTCGCGCCGCTGCGCCGCTGGGCCACCGACCCGCTCGTACCCGTCCTGCTGTTCACCGCCGGCGCGGTGCTCGCCGCCGCGTACGGGCACGTGCTCACCTGGGCGCTGGTCGGCGGGCTGGCCGGCTACACCCTCTCCGGCTCGGTTTGAACCCGCAACAGCGCGTACGCGCTGGCCTCGCCCGGGCGGCGAGATCGGAATCCGCAGGGGAGGCTCCTTTCCCTGTTCGTCCTGGGGTTGATCGCCGGCGGCCTGCTCAGCGGGATGGTCCTCGGGGCGCTCTCCGGGTTGTCGGCGCCGCTGCCGATGTCCTGGCGGTACGCCCTCATCGTGGCGGTGGCGCTGCTGGGGGTGCTCCGGGATACCGGGGTGGTGGCTTTCCCCCTGCCGCAGAACGCCTCGCAGGTGCCGCAGGACGTGCTGCGGCGCAGCCCTCGGCGCGGCGCGCTGCGATTCGGATTCGAGCTGGGCACCGGCGTGCGTACGTACGTGTCGGCCTCCGCCCCGTACGTGCTCGCGGTCGCGGTCTTCCTCGGCGGGCAGCGCCTGCAGGTCGCCGCGCTCGCCGGTGTCGGTTTCGGCCTCGGGCGTGCCGCGACCCCGCTCATCCGCCGTGCCTCCGGGGCGGTCGAGGGTTGGGACGCCGACCTGGGCGTCCGACTTCGCACCATCACCGTGGCGGGGTGTGCGGCGCTGGCCGCCGCCTTCGGCCTGCTCTTCCTGCACCAGTTGTAGTGGCTGCGCGGGGGAGCTGGATGGCGCGCCGCATCGTCGGCGCGACCCGGGCGCCTGATCGTCTCCACCCGTCAGCTCGAGTGTGGAAACTGGCAGGGCAAGGATCGTCAGCCACGCGCCGACAGCGAGCGGTGGCTCACGTTGTTCAGCACGACCCCAGGATGGAACAGCGGCTCGCCGGGGTTGAGCATCGGCCCGGCGAGCCCAGGTCCAGCAGGCCCTCGGCTCACCCGAGCTTCATTCGATAATGCACATTATGTCAAGTAAGGCTTCATGAGGCCTCCTCCGGAAGGGGTCGGTCGGTGGCGAGGCGGGAGTGCAGGTGCATGTCGTGCCACCCGTCGGCGTGCCGGCCCTCGCCCCGCTTCGTACCCTCCGCGGCGAAGCCGGCGCGCGTGGCCACTCGGCAGGACGCCGGGTTCGCCGTCGAGTGCGACAGTTCGACCCGGTGCAGCCCCAGCGTGGCGAACGACCACCGGGTCAGCGCGGTCAGCGCCCGCCCGGCGACGCGCCGGCCACGCGTGTGCGGCAGCACCCAGTACGACACCTCGGCCAGGCCCTCCACCAGGTCGACCCGGCGCAGGCCGATCTGCCCGGCGACCTCCCCACCGTGGAGCACGGCCCAGCCGGCGCCGGTCTCGGCGCGCCACCGCCGCGGCCAGCCGGCGATCCAGTCACCGGCCTCGTCGTCGGTCATGGACCGGCAGTGCCAGCGCTGGATGGCCGGGTCGGCGTAGGCGGTGACGACGCTCGGTCGGTCCGCGGGCCGCCACGGCCGCAGCACCACGCCGTCGCCGTGGATCTCCGGCTGGGTCAGCGCCGCCATGGAGCCGGGCGGCACGGCGGGCGTGGCGAGGGACGGCATGCGCCGACTGTAGGGCGCGCCTCTCCCCTTCCCCACCCCTGGCCACGAACCCGAAAAAGCTGCATAATATCCCTTATGCATGACAAACAGGACGAATCGGTTGAGCGCCTCATCGAGGAGTTCCTGACCGCCCGGGCCACCCGCAAGCCCTCCCCCCACACCCTGGAGGCCTACCGACGGGACCTGCGCACCGTCGCCGCGCTCGTCGCCGCGGACGCGACCCCTCCCCTCCCCCTCGACGCCCTGATGATCGACGCCCTCTCCCCCCGCGTCCTGCGGGCGGCGTTCGCCCGGTTCGCCGCTGTCCGGGCGGCGTCCTCGGTGCACCGCGCCTGGTCGAGCTGGAACAGCTTCTTCACCTTCCTGGTGGCCGAGAGCGTGGTCGCGGGCAATCCGATGCCGGCGGTGGACCGTCCCCGCGCGCCGCTCCCCCGGCCCAAGCCGCTGCGCGGCGAGGACACCCCGGAGGAGCTGCTGGCGTCGGTGGCCCGGGAGGACGAGCGGCAGCGTGACCCGTGGCCGGAGCGGGACCTGGCGGTGCTCGCGCTGGCGCTCTGCGCCGGGCTGCGCCTGTCGGAGCTGCTGGCGTTGCGGGTCTCCTCGCTGTCGGGGCGGCCCGGCGAGCGGCGGGTCGACGTGGCGGGCAAGGGCGGCCGGCCCCGGGTGGTGCCGGTGGAGCCGGAGCTGGACGCGGTGCTGCTCGCCTACCTGGACAGTCGGGGCCGCCGGTTCGGCTCGCGGACGGTCCGGCCGGAGTCGCCGCTGCTGGTGGACCGGCGCGGTGAGCCGCTGCGCCGGGGTGGGTTGCAGTACCTGGTGGACTCCTGCTACCGGCGGGCGGGCATCGTGGACCGGGTGCCCGCCGGGGCGCGGCTGCACGCGCTGCGGCACACGTTCGCGACGCGGTTGGCGGAGGACGGGGCGAGCGCGGCGGAGATCATGCGGCTGCTGGGGCACGCGTCGTTGGCCTCGTCGCAGACGTACATCGAGGTCACGGCGGGTCAGCAGCGGGCGGCGGTGCGGTCGAACCGTACCCACCGCGCGCTGGTGGGACTGCTGCCCGCCGGTCGGGATCGGGGTGGGCCGGCGGGGTGAGCGCTGGTCACAGGCCGGCGCACGGGTCGTCGCCGACGGTGCAGCCCTCGGGTGCCTTGGCGCGGGGGTCGGGGTCGCGGACGTCGAAGGTGAACGTCCGTGACCGTCCGGCGGGTACGGGTGCGCCGGTGAAGGTGACCGACCGTCCGTCCTGCCGCCAGTCGGCCCCGGTGGCGCGGCTGACTCTGCCGCCGTCGGAGAGGGTGAGCACGACGGTCCAGTTGCGGGCGGTGGTGGCGCCGGCGTTGTCGAGGGCCACCTCGCCGGTGTAGCCGAAGATCCGCGTGGCGGTGGTCTCGTAGCGGGCGGTCACGGCGGCGGTGGCCGGGGTCGCGCCGGTGCGCGTGGGCGGGGGCGTCGCGGTGCGGGTCCGGCTCGGGCGGGCGGTGGTCGGCTCGGCGCCGCGGGTGGAGCGTGAGCCGGGGGTCGCCCGGGGTGGGCGGCTGGTGGGGGTCACGGCGCCCGGTGGTGCCAGCAGCGGGTCCGGTCCGGCGGTGTGCTCGGGGGTGCCCGGCAGCAGGGCCCACACCGCCGCGCCGGCGGCGAGCGCGGCGACGGCCGCGGCCGCGATCAGGGCGACGCGGCGGCGCGTCGCCGCGCGGGTGTCGTCGGCTGGCGCGATCACGGGTAGCTGGGCGGTCGGCCTGCCCACGGCGCGTCGCAGGTCGACCTGCTGGAAGGCCAGCCAGTCGAGGATGGCGGGCAGTCGTCCGGTCAGGGCCTGCTGGTAGTACCGCTCGCGGCGGTCGCGGTCCTCGGTGGACCAGGTGCCGGGTTCCGTGGTTTCCCGGACGGTGAGTTGGCATCCCTCTGCGGTGGGGGTGATCGTGCAGGTCAGCAGGGTGCGCCGGTCGCCTTCCTGGCAGCGCAGCACCAGCAGCTCCGGTTCGCGCCGCTCGGTGACCTGGGCGTCGACGGCGGCGGTGAAGCCGGGCAGTCCGGCGGTGTGCAGCAGCAGGCCTCCGGCGGTCTGCGTGACGGTGCCGGTCTCGGTGAACCAGCGGGCGAGCAGGTGCGGGTCGGTCAACGCGCGCCAGACCCGGTCGCGGGGGTGGGAGAGGTGGGCCTGTGCGCCGATCTCGATCACGGCGAGACTGTACGGCTTCGGCGCGGCGGCCGGGGGTCGGCCCGGGCGGTGACCGCCGGCCGGCGGGGCGTCGTTTCCCCCGGTGGGGGGTGGTGGCGGGGCGGTGTGGCAGGCTGGGGGTGGACGCGACTGGCGGCACGGGGATGGGTGAACCATCGGGGAGCTCGTCGCGGGGGTCGACCGCCTGGGCCTCCGCGGACGAGGTGAGCCATGTCCGCTTCCACTTCCCCGACGACGACCACGGCCCGGCTGCTGCCCGGTAAGCCGGTGGCGGAGCAGATCCTGGCCGAGGTGGCCGAGGGTGTGACGGCGTTGCGCGCGGCGGGTGTGACGCCCGCGTTGGCGACGGTGCTGGTGGGTGACGACGACGCGAGCGCCGGGTACATCCGGATCAAGCAGCGGCAGGCCGCGGAGCTGGGTTTCGCGTCGCCGCACGTGCACCTGCCGGCGTCGGCGTCGCAGGCGGATCTGCACCGGGTGGTGGAGGACTTCAACGCCGACGCCGGGGTGCACGGGGTGCTGGTGCAGCATCCGATCCCGGGACATCTGGACTACGACCGGGCGTTGCAGGTCCTGGATCCGGACAAGGACGTCGACGGGATGCACCCGATGAACATGGGCCGGTTGGCGTTGGGGTTGCCGGGTCCGTTGCCGTGCACGCCGGCGGGTATCGAGGCGTTGCTGGCGTACCACGGGGTGCCGGTGGCCGGGCGTGAGGTGGTGGTGCTGGGTCGGGGGGCGACGCTGGGGCGGCCGTTGGCGATGTTGCTGGCGCAGAAGCGGGCGACGGCGAACGCGGCGGTGACGGTGGTGCACACCGGGGTGGCGGACTGGCCGCGGTACACGCGGCGGGCGGAGATCCTGGTGGCAGCGGCCGGTGTGCCGGGCATCGTCCGGCCAGAGCATGTGCGTCCGGGTGCGGTGGTCGTCGGCGGTGGGGTGCGGTACGAGGGGCGGCGGCTGCTGCCGGACGTGGACGAGTCGTGTGCGCAGGTGGCGGGGGCGATCACGCCGCGGGTCGGTGGGGTGGGGCCGACGACGGTGGCGATGCTGTTCCGTAACGCGTTGCGGGCGGCGCAGCGGGCGGTGGGGCGCGACTGAGGTCGGGCCCGGCCCGCGGTCGGCGGCGCTCGCGGGCCGTCGACCGTGGGGTCAGCCGAGGTCGACCACGAGGGGGCGGTGGTCGGAGATGGTCGAGCGGGGGGTGGTCACGGCGGTGACCGGGGGTAGCCGGTCGCTGCCGTGCCGGTCGGCGAGGATGTGGTCGAGCTGTACCCGGGGGGCGGCGGCCGGGTAGGTGGGGCGGCGGCCCAGTGGGCGCCATCCGGTGAGCAGCCGGGCCGGTCCGGCGGGCAGGTTGAGGTCGCCGAGGAGGATGCGCGGGGCGGGCAGGGTGCGCAGCGCGCGGACGACCTGGCGGAGCTGGTGGGCGTTCCAGCCGGGGACGAAGGACAGGTGGGTGGCGGCGACGGTGAGGGGGCCGTGCGCGGTGTCCAGGACGGCGGCGAGGACGACGCGGGGTTCGTCGCGCAGCAGCATGAGCCCGCCGCCGGGGCCGGGTACGTAGATCGGGGATCGCACGGGTGCGGGCTTGAGGCGGGTGACCTGCCAGGAGCGCACGGGGTGGCGGCTGATCAGGCCGACGCCGTAGCAGGGTTCGCCGTGGCCGTCGTCGTCGTGGTGCAGGGGGCGGAACTGCTCGCCGGGGGTGCCGACGACGGCGGCGGCGAAGCGGTGTTCGGGGGCGCCGAGGGCGCGGGCGGCGAGGGCGGTGAGGTCGAGGTTGCCGCTGCGGGACTGGTCGCGGTCGACCTCCTGGAGGGCGAGGACGTCGGCGTCGAGGGCGTTCACCGCGGCGGTGAGCCGGTCGGGGTCGACCAGGCCGTCGGTGAGGGACCGGCCGTGCAGCAGGTTGAACGTCGCCAGGCGCACTCCTGCACCCTACGTCTGCGTGGCACAGTTGCCCGATGGCCAAGGCGTTGCTCTGTTCGGTGCTGTTGTTCGTCGTGTTGGCGTGGGCCGGGTTGTGGCTGCGCCGGCGGCGGGGTCGCTGACCGTGCCGGCCGGTGAGGTGGGCCACTGGGTGGCGCGGCGGGCTGTGGCGGGTGGGCAGAATGGCCCCCCATGGATCCCCTGTCGCTGACCACCCTGCTCGCCGCGGCCGCGCTGGCCGGTTGGGTCGACGCGGTGGTGGGCGGCGGTGGGTTGCTGCTGTTGCCGGCGCTGCTGGTGGCCGCGCCCGGGGTGCCGGTGGCGACGGCGTTGGGCACGAACAAGCTGGCCGCGATCTTCGGTACGTCGACGGCGGCGGTGACGTACGCGCGTCGTACGAAGCTGGACTGGGCGGTGGCGGGGCCGTCGGCGGGGTTGGCGGTGCTCTTCGCCGGTCTGGGGGCGGCGTTGGCCGGGTCGGTGCCGGCGGGGGCGTACCGGCCGGTGGTGCTGGTGGTGCTGGTGTCGGTGGCGTTGTTCGTGGTGTTCCGGCCGCGGCTGGGTGTGGTGGCGGCGCCGTCGCGGCGTACCCGGGCGCGGGTGCTGCTGGCGGTGGCGGTGGCCGGGGTGGGTATCGCGCTGTACGACGGGCTGATCGGTCCGGGTACGGGCACGTTCCTGGTGGTGGCGTTCACGGCGCTGGTGGGGGCGGACTTCCTGCACGGCTCGGCGATGGCGAAGGTGGTCAACGCGGGCACGAACCTGGGGGCGTTGGTGGTGTTCGCCGCGACCGGGCACGTGTGGTGGCTGCTGGGTGCGGCGATGGCGGTGTGCAACGTCGCCGGGGCGGCGCTGGGCGCGCGGATGGCGTTGCGCCGGGGCGCGGGGTTCGTGCGGGGGGTGCTGCTGGTGGTGGTGCTGGGCCTGGTGGCGAAGTTGGGCTACGACCAGTGGCTGGCCGGCTGAGCGTCGAGCTGAGGGGCGGTGGGTGAGGGTGCCGGTCCGCGCCGAGCACGATCGGGAGGTCCTGGCCGCGTTGCTGCGCCG
Organism: Micromonospora psammae; assembly: GCF_036902725.1. Classification (NCBI taxonomy): domain Bacteria; kingdom Bacillati; phylum Actinomycetota; class Actinomycetes; order Micromonosporales; family Micromonosporaceae; genus Micromonospora; species Micromonospora psammae. The sequence goes on from NZ_JBAKHM010000021.1 coordinate 55,050, forward strand.
TGACCCGGTGCTGAACGCCTATCAGCTGGGCGACCTGGACGACTTCTTCTGGCCGTACACCTCGTGGTTCCGGCGGGGTGAGCAGGTGGCGTTGCTGTACCACGGGGTGCAGCCGCCGGTGCTGCTGGCCTTCGCCGCGCCGGCGGACCTGCCGGAGTTGGCGGCGTTGGTGGCCGAGTTGGCCCCGGTGCTGCCGGCCCGGCTGTACGCGCACCTCTCCCCCGGTCTGGAGGGGGTGTTGGGGCGCTGGTACCGGGTCGGGTCGGCGGGGGCGCACCATCGGATGGCGCTGACCGACCGGGCCCGGCTGGCCGGGGTCGCCCCGGCCGGTGAGGTACTCGGCCGGGGTGACCTGCCCGACCTGCGCGCCCTGTACGCCGCGGCGTACCCGGGCAACTGGTTCGACGAGCGGATGCTCGATACCGGGCGGTACGTCGGTGTCCGGCGCGGCGGTGACCTGGTCGCGGTGGCCGGGGTGCACGTGTACTCGCCCACCTACCGGGTGGCCGCGCTGGGCAATGTCACCACCCGTCCGGCGGTGCGCGGGCAGGGTCTGGCCGGGGGTGTCGTCGCCGCGCTGTGCGGCCGACTGGTGACCGAGGTCGATCATGTCGCGCTCAACGTCCGGTGCGACAACGTCGCCGCGGTGCGCCTGTACGAGCGGCTCGGGTTCACCCGGGTTGCCGACTTCGGTGAACACACGCTGACCGTTCTGGATCGCGCGCGGCAGTCTGCCACGTCCCGCAGCCACGCCGGGTCAACTACCCGACCCTGACCGGGCCCTGTGTCGGACCGGTGGGAGCCCACCGGCGGCCTAGCGTCTCCCAGCAGAGGCCGCGTCGTGACGCGGCGGAGCTGAAGGAGCACACATGGCAATGACAACAGGACGGCACCGACGTCGGTGGGCGCTCGTCGCCGCCACCGCGTCGGCGCTCGTCACCGTGGCGGCGGCGCCGGCCGTCGCGGCGCCGGGCGTCGACCCGGCCAGCGTGGACACCGCCGCGAACCCGGGCACGTCCATCCCGATCAGCAAGGTCGTCTCCACCCCGCCGATCCCCCCGAAGCCCGACATCGTGCTGCTGGTGGACACGACCGGCAGCATGGGCGGAGCCATCGCCACGGTGCGGACCAACCTGCAGCAGGTCATCGACAACGTGCGCGGGGTGCAGCCGGGCGCCCAGTTCGCGGTGGCGTCCTACCGCGACGAGGGTGACGGCGCGGAGCTGTTCCGGGTACGCCAGGACCTGACCGGCGACGCCGCGGCCCTGCAGGCGGCGGTCAACGGCCTGGCCCCCGGTGGTGGTGGGGACGCGCCCGAGGCGTGGGTGAACGCGCTGTTCCAGGTCTCCGACGGTGCGATCGGGTACCGCTCCGGCAGCAGCCGGCTGGTGGTGCTGGTCGGTGACGCGCCCAGCCACGACCCGAGCGCCGGGCACACCCTGGCCCAGGCCACGGCGGCGTTGCAGGCCGACGAGGCCACGGTGCTGGCGGTCAGCGTCAGCGGCGGCGCCGGTGGCCTCGACGCCACCGGTCAGGCCACCGCGGTGGCCGCGGCGACCGGGGGTCAACTGGTCGCCAGCACCCCGGAGACGGTCACCGCGGCCATCCTCGCCGGTCTGCGGGACCTGGACGTCACGGTCACCCCGACGGTGACCTCCTGCGACCCGGGGCTGACGGTCACCTTCGACGCGGCCTCCCGGACCCAGCAGAGCGGCACCGACGTGCCGTTCGCCGAGACCATCACGGTCGCGGCGGACGCCCCGCAGGGCGCCACCCTGCACTGCACGGTGGACTTCCTGCTCAACGGCCTGCCCGGCGGGCCGGCGTTCGTCGAGCAGATCACCGTGAAGGTCAACGACGTCACCCCGCCGGTGGTGGTCGTGGACGACCGGACGGTGGAGGCGACCAGCCCCGCCGGTGCGGTCGTCGACTACCCGGCGTCGGCGACGGACAACGTCGACGGGCCGCTGACGCCGACCTGCGTGCCGCCGTCGGGCGGCACGTTCCCGTTGGGCGCGACGTCGGTGACGTGCACCGCCACCGACGCGGCCGGCAACGTGGGCAGCGACTCGGCGACGATGCGGGTGGTCGACACCACCGCCCCGGTGACCGGGTGCGTGCCGACGAACAACCCGAGCGGGGGCAACGTGCCCGGCTCGTACAACCCGGACGGGTTCTACGAGCTCACCTCGACCGACGTCGTCGACACGGCGGTGGCGGTGTGGATCGGTGACAGCGCCGACCCGTCGGTGAAGTTCGGCCCGTTCCCCGCCGGCACCAAGATCAAGCTGGTGCAGGCGCCGGGTGCCCAGTCCAAGGTCAAGGACGGCACCGGCGACATCGACTACAAGGTGACCCTGCGCGGTGACGCGGTGATCACCGGCGTGGACGACTTCGGCAACAGCTCCACGGCGACCTGCCTGGTGGCTCCGCCGCCGAAGTGAGCGGTGGATGAGGGCGTGGGGGCGGCCGGCGGCCGCCCCCACGTCGTCAGCGGGGTCGGCTGGGCGAGTCGAACCGGCCGGCGCGGATCTCCCGCAGCGCCCGGCGCCGGACGTCCCCGGCGAGGGTGTCGACGTAGAGGCGGCCGGCCAGGTGGTCGGTCTCGTGCTGCAGCGCCCGGGCCAGGAATCCGCTGCCGGAGATGGTCAACGGTTCGCCGTGCCGGTCGAAGCCGTGCACGGTGGCGTGCATCGCCCGGCGGGTCGGGAAGTACAGCCCGGGGATGGACAGGCAGCCCTCGTCGTCGTCCTGGCTCTCCTCGGACAGCTCGATGGTGGGGTTGATCAGGTGGCCGCGGTGGCCGTCGGCGTCGTAGACGAACACCTGGGCGCTCACCCCGATCTGCGGGGCGGCCACCCCGGCCCGGCCGGGCGCGCCCAGCAGGGTGTCCATCAGGTCGTCGACGAGTTGCTGCAGTTCGGCGTCGAAGCTGGTCACCGGTTCGCAGGCGGTGCGCAGCACGGGATCACCGATGATCCTGATCGGGCGTACGGTCATGCCCGAAAGGCTATCGGCGCGTTACCGCCGGCGTGGGGCCGGCCCGTCGGTCACCGGGCGGCGCGGCCGGCGACCAGGGCGGCGACCCCGTCGAGGAGCCGGGCCAGGCCGAACTCGAAGGCCCGCGCGGGGTCGGAGGCGGCCTGGTACTCCTGGCCGGCGGCGCTGCCCACCCGGGCGGCGGTGGGGAAGCGCCGCGGGTCCATCGCCTTCTCCAGGTAGGGGGCGTGGGCCCGCCACCACTGCTCCTCGGTCATCCCGGTGCGCTGGGCGGCCTGGGCGGCCTCCACCGCGCCGCGTACCGCCCCGTGGACGTAGGAGTCGACCATGGTGACCACGGCGTCCATCTCGAGGTCGGTCAGGCCGATGCCCTCCACGGCGCGCAGCTCGTAGTCGTAGCGGGCGATGACGTGGGGGCCCAGCGGCGGGCGGGTGGTGGCGACCTGGAGCAGCCACGGGTGGCGCAGGTAGAGCGCCCAGTTCTCGCGGGCGATCTGCTCCAGGCGTCCCCGCCAGCCGCCGGGCACGTCGTCGGGGCGGGCGGTCTCGCCGTGGACGGTGTCGAGCATGACGTCGAGCAGTTCGCCCTTGCCGGGCACGTGGGTGTAGAGGGACATGGTGCCGACGCCGAGCCGTTCGGCGACCCGGCGCATGGACAGCGCGCCGAGCCCTTCGGCGTCGGCGACCTCGATGGCGGCGCGCACGATCCGGTCGACGCTCAGGTCGCCGCCCTTGCGGCTGGTCTTCTCCCGGGTACGCCAGAGCAGCGCGAGGCTGCGCGCGGGGTCACCGGTGCCGCTGTACTCGACGCTCACGACCGCCACCCTACCGTCTCTCGTACCGTATGGTGTACGGTACGCTGCACGGCAACATCGGGAGAGGGGACGGACGCGTGAACGCACCGGTCATCGACGTCGAGGGACTGCGCAAGCGCTACGGCGACACCGAGGCCCTCGCCGGGGTCGACCTGGCCGTCCCCGCCGGCGGCGTCTGCGCGGTGCTCGGCCCCAACGGCGCCGGCAAGACCACCCTGGTGCGGATCCTGACCACCCTGCTGCGCGCCGACGCCGGGACCGCCCGGGTGGCCGGGCACGACGTGCGCCGCCACCCCGAGCGGGTACGCGCCGACATCGGCCTGGTCGGCCAGCGGACCGCCGTCGACGAGGTGCTCGGCGGCCGGCAGAACCTGATCCTCTTCGGCCGGCTGCACCACCTCTGCCCCGCCCGCGCCCGGGCCCGCGCCGACGCGCTGCTGGCGCGCTTCGGGCTGACCGACGCGGCCACGCGGCCCGTGCGGACCTACTCCGGCGGGATGCGCCGCCGGCTCGACCTGGCCGCCGCGCTGATCGTCGACCCGCCGGTGCTCTTCCTCGACGAGCCCACCACCGGCCTGGACCCGCGCGCCCGCGGCGACGTGTGGGACGCCGTGCGCGCGCTCGTGGCCGACGGCACCACCGTGCTGCTCACCACCCAGTACCTCGAGGAGGCCGACCAGCTCGCCGACAGCGTCCGGGTCGTCGACCACGGCCGGATCGTCGCCGCCGGCAGCCCCGACCAGCTCAAGTCCGCCCTCGGCGGCGACCGGGTCGACGTGGTGCCCCGCCACCCCGGCGACCTCACCCGCGCCGCCGAGGTGATCGGCGCGGCCACCGGCGGCCCGGCCCGCGTCGATGTCGACCGCACCCGGGTCAGCGTCGCCGTCACCGACCGGGTCGCCACCCTCACCACGGTGCTGCGCGCGCTGGACGACGCCGGCCTGGCCGCCGCCGACGTCGCCGTGCGCCGACCCACCCTCGACGAGGTGTTCCTGCGCCTCACCGCCGACCGGGAGCAGGTGCCCGCATGAGCGCGCCAACCATGCCGCTGACCCGGGCCCGCTGGGCCCTGACCGACACCGCCACCCTCACCGGGCGGGCCCTGGCGCACTGGGCCCGCCAACCCGGCCCGGTCCTCGTCGCGCTGCTCTTCCCCGTCCTGCTGGTGCTGATGTTCGGCTACCTGCTCGGCGGGGCGATGGCGGTACCCGGCGGCGGGAACTACCGGGAGTTCCTGCTGCCCGGCCTGTTCACCATGACGATGCTCTTCGGCGTGGAGGCCACGTACACGGCGGTGGCCACCGACGCCGCCCGCGGGGTCACCGACCGGTTCCGGACCCTGCCGATGGCCCGCAGCGCGGTGGTGGCCGGCCGGGCCGTGGCCGACCTGCTGCACTCGCTGCTGGCGCTGGCCGTCATGCTCGGCTGCGGCGCCCTGGTGGGCTGGCAGTGGCACCTCGGCGCCGCACGGGCACTCGCCGCGGTCGGGCTGCTGGTGCTGCTGCGCACCGCGATGATCGTCGCCGGGGTGTACCTGGCCCTGCTGCTGCGCTCACCGGAGTCGGTCGCGGCGCTGCAGATCCTCGTCTGGCCGCTCAGCTTCGCCTCCAACGCCTTCGTCGCCCCCGACACGATGCCCGGCTGGCTCGGCGCGGTCGCCGCCTGGAACCCGCTGTCGGCCACCGCGGCGGCCTGCCGGGAACTCTTCGGCAACCCCGGCTGGGGCGGCGGGTCGTTCCCCGCCGAACACGCCGTCGCCCTGGCGGTGGCGTGGCCGCTGCTGATCGTCGCCGTGCTCGGCCCGCTGGCGGTGCGCCGCTGGCAGCGGCTCGACCGGTGAGCGCCGCCGTCGCGCCGGTCACCGGCGGCCCGGTCGGCCGACACCCGATGACGTACGCGCCGGCCGACCCGCCCCGCGCCGGCGCGCTGCTGATCTGGGACGACCACGGCGACCTGCCCGGCATCGGCGCGCCCGGGCAGGTCACCCTGGCCACCCCGCCGGACGGCGCGCCCCGGCCCGTGCCGGTCCGCCGCGTCGGCGTCGCCGAGGCCGTGGCGCTGCTGCTGGCCCTCGACGGCCCGGCGCACCCGGCGGCGGCGTTCTGGGCCGCCGCCGCCCGCACCGCCCTGCACCTGTCCGCCCGGGGGCTGCTGCTGCCCACCGTCACCGCCGCCGGCCACGACGCCTGGCGGGTCGGGCCGCTCGGCGAGGCCGACGCGACCCGGCTGCGGGAGCTGGCCGCCGCCATGCCGCCGCACGCCCGCGCCCTGCCGCCGCCCGGCCGCGCACCGGGGTGGCTGCCCGATGCGCAGCGGCTGCTGCGCGACTTCCTCGACGCCGTCGCCGACACCCTGCCGCGCGGCGACGGCGGCGGGGACACCCCGTGGGCGGGCACGACCGGCGCCCGGGTGCCGCGGCTGCGCGACTGGGCCGAGCGGGTGGCCGCCGACGCGGAGGCGGCCGTGCGGCTGTCGCTGCGCCTGGAACCGGTCACCGACCCCGACGGCCCGTGGCGGGCCGTGGTCCAGGTGCACCGGCGCGCCGAGGCGACGCTGCTCACCGATGCCGCCGCCCTGTGGCGCGGCGCGGCGCCGGGTTTCCCGGCGGCCGCCCGCGACGCCGCGCTGCTCGCCCTGCGGGAGGCCGCCGACCGGTGGCCGCCGCTGGCCGGGCTGCTGGACCGGGCGGTGCCCGACGCGCTGGTCCTCGACGACGACGAACTGGCCGACCTGCTCGCCGGCGGCGCCGGGCGACTCGCCGACGCCGGGGTGCCGGTGCACTGGCCGGCCGGCATCAGCCGGGAGCTCACCGCCGGCCTCCGGCTGCGCGCGCCCCGGGCGTCGACCCCGTCCGGCCTGTTCAGCGACCTGGGCGAGCTGGCCCTGGACTGGCGGCTGGCGCTGCGCGGGGAGCCGCTCACCGCCGCCGAGCTGCGCCGGCTGGCCGAGGCCCGCCGGCCGGTGGTGCGGCTGCGCGAACACTGGGTGCTCATCGACCCGGAACTGGCCCGCCGCGCGCGGCGGCCGGCGGCGGCGTCGCTGCCGCCGGTGGCGGCGCTGCGGGCCGTGCTCACCGGCGCGGCCACCGTCGACGGCGTGGACGTCCCGGCCCACGCCGAGGGCGCCCTGGCCGAGGTACGCCGGCAGCTCACCGGCGATCCACCGCCGGTGGACGTGCCGGCCGGCCTGGCCGCCGGCCTGCGCGACTACCAGCGGTACGGGCTGCGCTGGCTGGCCGCCCGCACCGCCCTGGGCCTGGGCGGCTGCCTCGCCGACGACATGGGGCTGGGCAAGACGGTCACCCTGATCGCCCTGCACCTGCACCGGCAGGCCAACCCGGGCACCGCCGGGGCCACCCTGGTGGTCTGCCCGGCCTCGCTGCTGGGCAACTGGGAACGGGAGATCACCCGGTTCGCCCCCGGCACCGCGGTGCGCCGCCACCACGGCCCCGGCCGCACCCTCGACGCGGTCACCGACGGGTTCGTCCTCACCACCTACGCCACCCTGCGCCGCGACGTCGAGCGGCTCGGCCGGCGGCGCTGGCCGCTGCTCGTCGCCGACGAGGCCCAGCACGTCAAGAACCCCGCCGCCGACACCGCGCGGGCGTTGCGCGCGATCCCGGCGGCCGCCCGGGTCGCCCTGACCGGCACCCCGGTGGAGAACGACCTCACCGACCTGTGGGCGATCCTCGACTGGACCACCCCGGGCCTGCTCGGCCCCCTGGCGCCGTTCCGGGCCCGCTGGGCGCGCGTGGACCCCGGCGACCCGGCCACCGGCGAGCTGGCCCGCCTGGTCCGGCCGTTCCTGCTGCGCCGGCGCAAGAGCGACCCGGGCATCGCCCCGGAGCTGCCCGCAAAGACCGAGACCGACCAGCCCGTCGGGTTGACCGCCGAACAGGCCGCCCTCTACGAGGCGGTGGTGGCGGAGCTGCTCGACGCGATCGCCGCCGCCGACGGGCTGGCCCGCCGCGGCCTGGTCGTCAAGCTGCTCACCGCGCTCAAGCAGATCTGCAACCATCCGGCGCACTACCTGCGGGAGACCACGTCCCGGCTGGCCGGCCGCTCCGGCAAGCTGGACCTGCTCGACGAGCTGCTCGACGGCATCCTGCCCGCCGGCGGGTCGGTGCTGGTCTTCACCCAGTACGTGGCGATGGCCCGGCTGCTGCACCGGCACCTGCGCGAACGCGGCGTCGAGGCGCTGCTGCTGCACGGTGGCCTGCCGGTGGCCCGGCGGGAGGAGCTCGTGCGCCGGTTCACCGACGGGCAGGCGCCGGTGTTCCTGCTGTCGCTGCGGGCGGCCGGCACCGGGCTCAACCTGACCCGCGCCGACCACGTGGTGCACTACGACCGCTGGTGGAACCCGGCCGTGGAGGACCAGGCCACCGACCGGGCCCACCGGATCGGGCAGACCCGGCCGGTGCAGGTGCACCGGCTGATCGCCGAGGGCACCGTCGAGGACCGCGTCGCGGCGCTGCTGGCCGGCAAGCGGGAACTCGCCGCGGCGGTCCTCGACGCCGGGCCGGGCGCCCTCGCGGCGCTCGACGACGACGACCTGGCCGACCTGGTACGACTGAGGAGCCTCGGATGACCGCGCGTGGCTTTCCCGCCTTCGCACCCGGACCGGCGCGTCGACCCCGCAGCCGCTGGGGCGTCGGCTGGGCCGACGCGCTGACGCGGTCCGCGCTGGACCTGCGGCCGCTGCGCCGGGGTCGCCGCTACGCCGCCCGGGGGCACGTCGGCCCGATCACGGTCAGCGCGGGCCGGGTCGCCGCCGCCGTGCACGACGGCGACCCCGAGTTGGCGCACCGCACGGTGGTGCGGGTGGACCCGCTGCGCGACGGCGACTGGGAGCGGCTCACCGCCGAGCTGGCCGACCGGTCCGGGTGGCGCGCCGCGCTGCTGGCCGGGGAGCTGCCGGCCGACCTCGGCGCCGCCGCCGGGGTGGCGCTGCTGCCCGAGCCGGCGGAGCTGCTGCCGGAGTGCGACTGCCCCGACTGGGAGCACCCGTGCGCGCACGCCGCCGCGCTGTGCCACCAGGTGTCCTGGCTGCTGGACGCCGAACCGCTCCTGCTGCTGCTGATCCGCGGCCGGGACCCCGGCGAGCTGACCGGCGCGGCCGGGCGGCACGCCACCGCCGGTGCGCTCGCGCGTCGCGATGGTGCCGCAGCGCCAGTCGGCGGGGATCGCGATGGTGCCGCAGCGCCGGTCGGCGGGGATCGCGACGGTGCCGCAGCGCCGGCCGACGGGGAGCCGGCCGGCGAGGCGTACGCCCGGGTCGTGCCGCCGCTGCCGGCGCCGCTCGGAGAGCCACCGGCCCCGGAGGCGCCGGCGCCGCTGCCGGCGGGGCCCGGTGTCGACCCGGACGCGCTCCGCGCGCTGGTGGCCGCGGCGGCGGCCCGGGCGGCGCAGCTGCTGTCGGTCAGCGCCGCGCCGCGCGGTCCCGGTACGCCCGGGGCGCCCGGCTGACGTAGGCCTTGTCGGGGAAGGCCGCAGCGGGCGGCGATGCGCTGGACCGGCCGGCAGGGGGTCGGCCGGCACCGCTCCGGGCGCCGGCCGCGTCCGGCGGCGGGGCGCGGGTCAGTCGGCGGCGAGCAGGGCCCGCACCGGGGCGGCCTTCGCGGCGGCCTCGGCGACCTCCGCGTCCGGGTCGCTGTCCCAGGTGATGCCGCCCCCGGCCCACAGGTGCAGCCGGTCGGCGTCCGCGGCGGCGGTGCGGATGGTCAGTCCCAGGTCGAGCCGGCCCGGCCCGACCCAGCCCAGGGCGCCCATGCCGGCGCCCCGGCCCACCGGTTCGAGCGCGGCGACGTGGTGCAGCGCGGCGTGTTTCGGCGCCCCGGTGACCGATCCGCCGGGGCAGACCGCGCGCAGCAGCGCGGCCAGGCCCAGCCCGTCGGCCAGCGCCGCGGAGACGGTCGACTCGGCCTGCCACAGGTCGCACCAGCGGCGCACGGCGAACAGCTCGTCGACCCGTACCGAGCCGGTGCGCGCCACCCGGGCAAGGTCGTTGCGTTCCAGGTCGACGATCATGATGTGTTCGGCGCGTTCCTTGGCGGAGGCGAGCAGGTCGCGGCGGCCGGCGGCGGTCGCCGGCCGGGTGCCCTTGATCGGCCGGGTGAGCACCCGGCCGTCGGTCACCTCGAGGAGCGTCTCCGGTGAGGCGCAGCCGATCATCCAGCCGTCGCCGCGCAGGGTGCCGCCGTAGCGGGCGCCGGGCAGCCCGGCGAGTCGGGCCAGGGCCGGCCCGGGGTCGCCGGTGTAGCGGGCGGCGGCGTGGCCGACGACGTTGACCTGGTAGACGTCGCCGCGGCCGATGGCGGCGCGCACGGCCCGCACGGCGGCGGCGTGTTGCCGGGGCGTCCAGCTGTCCTGCCACTCCCCCAGCCACCACCGGCCCTGCGTCGGGCTCAGGTGTGGCTCGGCAACCCGGGGGGCGTGGCCGTAGACGACCACGGCCAGCTCCGGCAGCGCCGGCGCGGGGTTCGGCGCGCCGGTCGGCCCGCCGGCCATCAGGGCGCCGGCGGCGGCGGAGACGTAGAGGGCGGCTCCGCAGACGCCGGTGGACTCGTGCGCGGCGGGCCGGGTCAGGTCGGTGACGGGGAGTCCGTGCGCGGCGAGGAACTGCTCGGCCAGCGCGGCGGGGTCACCGCCGTCGGTGGGGCGCCACTCGTAGCGGGCGCGTTCCACGAGCACGCTGCGGCAGGACGCCGGCACGGCCGGTACGTCGATCAGCGGGTGTGGGAGCGTTTCCACGCCGTCCGGTCCAATCTGATTCATCCGTTCAGCGGATTTCCGGGAAACGTGACGGATGCCTGCTCGATGCGGCGCGGTATCGCTTGGTACTGTGCGTCACTGGTCATGTGAACCATGACACAGTGCCCCCACAGTCCGGAGAACCCGATGTGCCAGCACCTACCCACCTGCCCCTCCGCCGAGGCGACCGACCGGGAAGCCGCCCGCGTCCTCGCCTGCTTTCCTGAACAGGGCTGGAGCCTGCTCTGCAACGGTGTCATCGTCTTCGAGGACACCGGTGAGCTGCTCCCCGACGGCAGCACCATCGCCCCGCACCGCGGCCCCGCCCGGCACGCCCTCGTCGCCTGAACGAACACGCTCCGTAACAACGGCTGGTCACCGCGGACCAGGCTAGTCCCCCGGCCCGGGACCGCCCTCCCCAGGATCCCGCCGGCCCGGGGCGGCGACGAACCGCCGCCCCGGCGCCGCGTCACCGCCTCAGTCCTCGAACGCCTCCGGCGACGGGCACGAGCAGACCAGGTTCCGGTCGCCGTACGCGCCGTCGATGCGCCGCACCGGCGGCCAGTACTTGCCCGCCCGATCCGTCCCGCCCGGGTACGCCCCCACCGACCGCGGGTACGGGTGCGGCCACTCGTCGCCGGCCACCATCGCCGCCGTGTGCGGGGCGTTGGCCAGCGGGTTGTCCCCGGCCGGCCACCGTCCCGACGCCACCTCGTCGATCTCCGCGCGGATGGCGATCATCGCCTCGCAGAACCGGTCCAGCTCGGCGAGATCCTCGCTCTCGGTCGGCTCCACCATCAGCGTCCCCGCCACCGGGAACGACATCGTCGGCGCGTGGAAGCCGTAGTCGATCAGCCGCTTCGCCACGTCGTCCACGCTCACCCCGGTCGCCTTGGTCAACGGCCGCAGGTCCAGGATGCACTCGTGCGCCACCAGGCCCTTGTTGCCCGAGTACAGCACCGGGTAGTGGTTGCGCAGCCGCGCCGCCACGTAGTTCGCGGCCAGCACCGCCACCCCGGTCGCCCGGGCCAGCCCCGCCGCGCCCATCATCCGCAGGTACGCCCACGGGATCGGCAGGATCCCCGCCGAGCCGTACCGGGCCGCGGAGATCGCCGGCCGGCCGTCGACGTGCGCGCCGGACGGGTCGCCGGGCAGGAACGGCGCCAGGTGCGCCCGCACCGCCACCGGGCCCACCCCCGGGCCACCGCCGCCGTGCGGGATGCAGAACGTCTTGTGCAGGTTCAGGTGCGACACGTCCGCCCCGAACTTGCCCGGCTTGGCGAAACCGACCAGGGCGTTGAGGTTCGCCCCGTCGACGTACACCTGGCCGCCGGCGTCGTGGACCTTCGCGCACAGCGACGCGATGCCCGTCTCGTACACCCCGTGCGTGGACGGGTAGGTCACCATGATCGCGGCGAGGGCGTCGCGGTGCTTGTCGATCTTCGCGTCGAGGTCGACCAGGTCGACGTTGCCGTCGGCGTCGCAGCCCACCACGACGACCCGCATGCCCGCCATCACCGCCGACGCCGCGTTGGTGCCGTGCGCCGAGGACGGGATCAGGCACACGTCGCGGTGCCCGTCACCCCGCGAGGCGTGGTAGGACCGGATGGCCAGCAGGCCGGCCAGCTCACCCTGGGAACCGGCGTTGGGCTGCACGCTCACCGCGTCGTAGCCGGTCACCTCCGCCAGCCACCCCTCCAGCTGGGAGATCATCTCCCGGTACCCGGCGGTCTGCGCCTGCGGTGCGAAGGGGTGGATGTGGGCGAACTCCGGCCAGCTGACCGGCTCCATCTCGGTGGTCGCGTTCAGCTTCATCGTGCACGAACCGAGCGGGATCATGCCCCGGTCCAGGGCGTAGTCGAAGTCCGACAGCCGCCGCAGGTAGCGCAGCATCGCCGTCTCCGAGTGGTGCGTACGGAACACCGGGTGGGTGAGGAAGTCACTCGTGCGGGCCAGCTCCGCCGGCAACGCCGCGTCGCCGTCGCCGTCCAGGGCGGGCACGCCGAACGCCGCCCACACCGACTCCAGGTGCGCCCCGGTGGTGGTCTCGTCGCAGGAGATGCCGACCCGGTCGGCGTCGACCAGCCGCAGGTTCACCCCCCGGTCCGCGGCGGCCGCGACCACCTCGGCCGCCCGACCCGGCACGGTCGCGGTGACGGTGTCGAAGAACGCCACGTCGGCGACCTCGACGCCGCCGGCGCGCAGCCCGGCCGCGACCCGCGCCGCCATGCCATGGGTACGCCGGGCGATCTCCCGCAGCCCGTCCGGGCCGTGGTAGACGGCGTACATGCCGGCCATCACCGCCAGCAGCACCTGCGCGGTGCAGATGTTGCTGGTCGCCTTCTCCCGCCGGATGTGCTGCTCACGGGTCTGCAACGCCAGCCGGTAGGCGGGGTTGCCGTCGGCGTCGCGGGACACCCCGACCAGCCGGCCGGGCAGCATCCGCTCCAGGCCGGCCCGCACCGCCAGGTAGCCGGCGTGCGGCCCACCGAAGCCCATCGGCACGCCGAAACGCTGGGTGGTGCCGGCGGCGATGTCGGCGCCGATCTCCCCCGGCGGGCGCAGCAGCGTCAACGCCAGCAGGTCCGCCGCCACGGTCACCAGCGCCCCCACCGCGTGCGCGGCCTCGACCAGCCCGGCGTGGTCCCGCACCGCACCCGACGCCCCCGGGTACTGCAGGTGCAGGCCGAAGAACTCCGCCGGCAGCTCGTCGTGCGCCACGTCGAGCACCCGCACGTCGATGCCGAGCGGCTCCGCCCGGCTGGTGATCACCGCGATGGTCTGCGGCAGGGTGTCGGCGTCGACGACGTACACCGGGCTCTTGACCTTGGACGCGCGCCGGGCGAGGGTCATCGCCTCGGCCGCGGCGGTGCCCTCGTCGAGCATCGAGGCGTTCGCGGTGGCCAGCCCGGTCAGGTCCGTGACCATGGTCTGGAAGTTCAGCAGCGCCTCCAGCCGGCCCTGGCTGATCTCCGGCTGGTACGGGGTGTACGCGGTGTACCAGGCCGGGTTCTCCAGCACGTTGCGACGGATCACCGCCGGGGTGTGCGTGCCGTGGTAACCCAGCCCGATCATCGACACGGCGACGGTGTTGCGGGCGGCCAGGGCGCGCAGCTCGGCCAGCGCGTCGTGCTCGCTGGCCGGCTCCGGCAGGTCGAGGGTGCCGTGCCAGCGGATCACCTCGGGGATCGCCGCGTCCATCAGCTCGTCGATCGAGCCGTGGCCGACGGCCTCCAACATGCGGCGCTCATCGTCCGGGCCGGGGCCGATGTGCCGGTCGGCGAACTGCTCTACGGTCATGGGGGGCGCTCCTGCAGGGGCGAGGTCGACGGGTCGGCCTCCCCCTGAGTCGCGCGCGCGGCGCTCCACAGTGCCTGCCCACGTGGTCCTTTTGCCTGAGAGGTTCCGGGGAGAATCTGCCCCTTCGGCGCCGCCCGGGTGCTGCTGGGCGGTCTCTCCCACGTGGGTGGTACCGGCATGGTCAACGCTACCAGCGTGCCGGTTCCCGGCAGATGTCGTACCCCCGGGGCAGCGTCAGGGGCGGCTGGAGGAGGAATCCGGTCGGCGCGACCTGTCACCAGGCACCGCTTTTCAGGGCCGCCGTCACCAGCGGCGCGAGGACCCGCTGAGCCGCAGGTCCTCGCGCCGCGAGTCATGGCGATCTAGAAGTTGACGGTGGTGTCTCTCGTTGCGGTCGGGCTGCACAGAACCGCGTCGAAGGCCTGTTGAAGGTTCGTTTCCATCGCTGCGCTCTGTGAACGGATGCCTGCCAGTGATGCGACGGCTGGCTCAGGTGAGCGAAGGTCGGTGAGGGTGATGGCGGTGTCGAGCCCGGCTTCGGCGAGTGCCTGCTCCACGCTTCCCGGAGGCGGGGTACCGAGGCGGACCTGCTCGACGGCGAAACCGACCGGGGACGCCTCGGCAGGGAAGGCCATCTCGGGTACGCCGTCGGCGGTGTGGGTCAGGGCCACGGCACGGTACTGCCGACCGAGGCTTCGTGCGAGGTAGTGGCCCATCGGCAAGGCGGTGAGGTGGCCGTCGAAGGTCACCGGGGTCTTCTGGATGTGGTTGTTGTGCGCGATCACGACGACGCGGGTGTCCGGGCCGGTGTGGCCGAGGTGCCACTGCACGGTGGTGGCCATGTAGTAGTCGCGTATCGAGGTATCGCCGGAAAGGCCCCCGCCGGAGAACAGGTCGCTCATCGCCTGGAGCATGTAGTCGGTGTGGCAGGCCGCGTCGAGGTGCCGCCGTACGGTGTCGTAGCGGTGCCGGTCGCTGCGCGAGACGTAGATCGGTTCGAGGGCGCGTGCCCGCAGTGACAGCTTGGCCAGGCAAGCGGTGAGGGCATGCTGGCGGGCGGTTCCGAGGCTCGCCCACCGCGGCGCCGACACGGCGGCTGAGCCTCCGGTGATCTGGTCGGCTGTGGGCAGGACCGTGGCCAGCAGGTCGGCGGCGTCTGCGTCGACCAGCCGGAGGTAGTCGGCGACGGGGTCGAGGTCGGGCCGCAGGGTGAGGGTGTTGGGAAGGTCGATGCCGAGGATCTGAAGGGGCTGCGACCTGCCGCGGTTGTAACGGCGCAGCCAGCGCAGCAGCTCTCCGAACAGACCGGCGCTCAGTGCTCCGGTCACCTGCGGCAGGTCGGCATCGGCGCCGGCGCCGGCGAGCCAGGGATTGACGGCGGCGGCCTCACCGGCGCCGAGTTCGCACGCCAACACCGTGAATCCGCAGCGTTCCACGAGGTAACGCAGCAGCCGGGCGCGGGCGAGGGTGAACTCGTGGACAAAATGCGCGCCTTCGCCGATGCTCACGACGCGGCTTTCTTCGACGATGGCGCGCAGCGGTTCGAGGTCGTGCAGTGCGGGTTGATCTGGGTCCAGGGTGCGCAGGACGGCGGTGTGGCCGTCCAGCAGGTGTGCGGGGTGGCCCGATGAGTTACGGGAAGTCATGAAGATGCACTCGTCTCTCTGCCGGTGTTGACGGTCAACGCGGTCAGGAGCGCAGGGCCGTGGGCGGGGCGCCCGCTGGACTCAGCGATGCGTCCCGCTGCTGCCGGAGGCGAAGCACTCCGGCGCCACCGCGTCTCCTGGAGGACGCGTGTCAGAGAAACAAGCTGCCGATGGGCATGCGCTGAGCTTATCAACGGTGCGACCAGCGCTCGGACGTGCCAGGGGCGCCAACCTGCGGGTCCGGACGCGGCTGCGGTGGTTGCGCCACCACCCCTTCGCCATGATCAGCTACCGGCCGGCCTCGGCCCCGCCGAGGTCAGTGGCCGCGCCATGCCCGCAGCTGGTGCGGGTCCCGACCGGGCATGGCGGCCACGAACCCGTCACCGGCGCGTTCACCTCGACGAGCGACGGAATGCCACGGGGTGAAGATCAACGCGTTGGCCTCGCTGGCAGCCCCGGCCGGCCCTCAGAGCGCGGCGGGCGTCACCGCCGCGGGCACCGCACCCGCACCGACCGGCCCGGTCGGCGCCGCGGCGGCGACCCGGTCGGCCAGCGCGGGCAGCAGCCACCCCAACGGCGCGTCCACCGTCAACGCCGCGTACCCGTCACCGCGGGTCGGGCCCTGGTTGGCGATCACCACCGGGATGCCGAGCTTCGCCGCCCGCAGCACGAACCGCCGCCCCGACATCACTGTCAACGACGACCCCAGCACCAGCAGCACCCGCGCCGCGCCGACCATCGCGAAGCAGCGCGACACCCGGTCGGCGGGCACCGTCTCGCCGAAGAACACCACGTCCGGTTTCAACATGCCGGTGCCGCAGAACGTGCAGTCGACGGTGCGGAAGCCGGCCACCTGCTCGTCGGCGAGATCCACGTCACCGTCGGGGTTGACCGCCCCCACCGCCGCGTCGAAGTCCGGGTTGGCCTCCCGCAACCGCCGGTCCAGCTCCTCCCGGGAGGTGCGGTTGCCGCAGTCCAGGCAGACCACCTCGTCGAGGCGACCGTGCAGCTCCACCACGCCGCCGCTGCCCGCCGTGGTGTGCAGGCCGTCGACGTTCTGCGTGATGATCCCGTCGATCAGGCCGGCGCCCTGCAGGCGGGTCACCGCCCGGTGCCCGTCGTTGGGCGCCGCCCGGGCGATCGTCCGCCACCCGAGGTGGCTGCGCGCCCAGTACCGGCGCCGCGCCAGCGGATCCCCGGTGAACGTCTGGTAGGTCATCGGGGAGTGCCGGCGGGCCGCGCCGCTGGGCCCCCGGTAGTCGGGGATGCCCGACTCGGTGGACAGCCCCGCCCCGCTCAGCACCACGACACCACCGCCGGCGATCAGGCCGGCCAGCGCGTCGATCGTCTCCGTCACCCGTCCCATGCTGCCTCAACCGCCCCACGGTCGGCCAACGGCGCACCGGTGACCCGCACGACCGGACGGCGAGGCACCCGGCGGACCAGGCCACAGGTGTGCGCGTCGTCATCGCCAGGTCGCAGCCGCACGCGTCGCACCCGACCGCGCAGGGGGCGGGCTTGTCGGCGGGCGAGGTTCTGCTCGCCCGGCAAGCCGCTCACGGGCGGGGGCGCAGGCCGTCCAGGACGACGGTGACCAGCCGCTCCGCGGCGGCGCCGGTGCTGATCGTGGCGGCGCCGAGGGCGTGCTGGCAGTAGGCGGCCAGCTCGCCGGCCGGGACGTCGCCGCGCACCTGCCCGGCGCGGGCGGCGTCGGTGATGAGGTCCCGGATCAGGGCGTGCAGGTGCTGGTGGGCGTCGCTGACGTGGTCGCCGCGGTGCAGCATGACGGCGAGGTGGCCGTCGTGCTCGCCGCCGGGTCGGTGATGCGCCATGCCGGCGTAGGCGGTCAGCACCGCCGCGAGCCGGGTCGCCGGGTCACCGCCGTCGGCGGTGTCGCGGATCGCGGTCAGGTGTTCGAGGTGCCGCTGGACGTGTCGCTCGTGCCAGGCGCGCAGGATCGCCTCGACGTCCGGGAAGTACTTGTACAGGGTGGCGCGGCCGATGCCGGTCGCCTCGGCGATGCCAGACATGGTGACACCGGTCAGGCCGTGCTCGGCGACCAGCGCGGCGGCGGCGTCGAGGGTGGCGTCGCGCACCGCGGCGCGGTGGGCCACGACCGTGTCGGTCCACAGCTTCGGCACCCCGCCAGCCTACACAGCGCCACAGCTGTGACAGTATGACGACGAACGAGACAGCCTGTCTCGAAAAATGTCGGCGGTGCGCCGGCGGCGACGAGGAGGTCGGATGTCCGAGCAGATGCCGCAGCCGGGCAGCGGCCCGGGCGTGCCGCGCTGGGTCACAGTGATCGGCATCGTGGTGGGCGCGCTGGTGCTGCTGCTGGTCCTGGCGCAGCTGACCGGGATCGCCGCAGGCCACGGCCCGGGCCGACACCTGCGCGGCCTGGAGGCGACCGCCGTGTGGGCGCGCGGCGGCACGCCGGGGTTGCGGTAGTGGCGCTGGGGCCGGACGGGCGTAGGGCGGCGCTGCTGGCGCACGTGAGCACGTCGGCGGGGTGGTTCGGCGCCGTGACGGTGTTCCTGGCGTTGGCCGTCGCGGGGCTGCGCAGCGGCGACGACGCGGTGGTGCGTGCCTGCTACGTGGCGATGGACCTGACGGCCCGGTACGCGATCGTCCCGCTCGCCGCCGGCGCGCTGGTCAGCGGCCTGGTGTCGTCGCTGGGTACCCCCTGGGGGTTGCTGCGGCACTGGTGGGTGCTGGTCAAGTTCGGGCTCATCGTGGTGGCGGCTGTCGTGCTGCTGCTGCAACTGGCCCCGATCGCCGCGCTCGCCCAGGCCGCCACCACCGGCGACCTGGCCGGCGACGCGAGCGCCGCGCGATGGTCCGAGGCCCGACTGTCGCTGGCCGTGCACGCCGCCGGGGGCCTGCTGGTGCTGCTCGCCGCGATGGTGCTGGCCGTCTACAAGCCGCGCGGGATGACCCGTTACGGCTACCGCCGCACCGCCGCCCGCCCCGCCACCGCCGGCCGGAGGACTTCCGGCGGCTGAGGGCGCACCTCCACCCTTCCATCCCATACCCCCTGGGGGTATATTGGTCGGGTCGACGGAGGAGGCAGCCATGCACACCCGCCAGCACCCACCACACACCGATCACCCCGGCCACGGCCCACACCACGGCAGCGGGCACGTGCCTCAGCAGCACCAGGCCGCCGCGGCGGGACCGGCGGCGCCAGGACGAGCGTCGTGGCCGATGGCGGCGCAGGCCACCCTGCACTGCCTGACCGGCTGCGCCATCGGCGAGGTGCTCGGCATGGTCATCGGCACCGCGCTGGGCTGGCACGCCGGACCCACCGTGATCCTCGCGGTGGCGCTGGCATTCGTCTTCGGCTACGCGCTGACGATGCGGCCGCTGCTGCGCGCCGGCCTGGGCCTGCGCACGGCGCTGAAGGTGGCTCTCGCGGCCGACACGGTGTCGATCGCGGTGATGGAGGTCCTCGACAACGCGGTCATGCTGGCCGTGCCCGGGGCGATGGAGGCCGGCCCGGCCAGCGGGGTGTTCTGGGCGTCGCTGGCATTCGCCCTGGCGGTGGCGTTCGTGCTGACCACGCCGATCAACAAGTGGCTGATCTCGCGCGGCAAGGGCCACGCCGTCGTACACCAGTACCACCACTGATCAGCCGAACAGCCCCCGGTACACGCAGCGGCCGGCACCCCCGGATCGGGGGTGCCGGCCGCTGCCGACGCCGGGTGGCCGCCTATCCGCCCAGCACGGCGCGCAGCTGAGCGCTCGCGCCGCCCGCCGCCGCCGCGTCCGCGCGCAGCTGCTCCGACTGCGCCGACAGATACGCCTGCCAACGGTTCAGCTGCTGCTGCGCGGCCGCCACCGCCGCCAGCGCCGCCGCGTGCCGCTCCTCCAACTCCCGCAACTGCCGGGTCAGATCCTGCGCGCCCGGCCCGCCCTGCCCACCGGCCGCGCCGTTCGGCCCGGCGCCGTTGACGCCCATGCCGGTCGCGGCCACGTCACCGGCGCGGCGGTGCGCCTCGGCGAGGATGTCGTCGGCCTGCCGCCGCGCGTCGGCGATGATCTCCGCGCCCTCCGCGCTGGCCTCACCGATCGTCCGGTTCGCCTCGTCCTGCGCCCGCATCGCCAACTCGACGGTCATCGGGTCCGGGCCCTGCGGCGCGCTGCTCGGCAGCGTCCCGTGCCGCAGCATCTCCACCTGGCTGAGCAGCCCCTGGTTCTCCCGCCGCTGCCGCTCCAACTCGTTGACCAGCAACGCGATCCGGTCGTCCGCGGAGCGGACGATCGTGGTGACCTCGTCGGCGGACAGCCAGTGGGCGCCCCGGAACCGGCGGGCCTCCAACATGGACAACTGGCGGGCGATCTCGCCCTGGTCGGCGAGGGCGGGTAGACGGTCGGAGTGGTCGATGCTCATCGGGCACCTGTCCAGCTGAAGTCGCGCGGGGCCGCGGCGCCGGCCTCGGCGAGGGGTGGGTAGAGAGAGTGATCGTAGCTCTCCGTCAGGATCTGCTCGGGCTGCACACCCGAGCGCGCCAGGATCGCCATCGTCTCCCGGGTCATCTCCGGGCTCCCGCACACCAGGATCTCCGTGTCGTGCCACGGACCCAACCGCACCGCCGTGTCAGCGGCCCGCCCGATCGCCCCCTGCCAACCCCAACCCGTCTCCACCGTCGGCACGTACCGCAGCCACCCGGCGCCGCCGTTCTGCCACGCCCCCGCCGGCGGCATCGACGCCAACTGCGCCAACGCCGGCTCGTCGTAGAGGTCCTCCGGGGTGCGGCCCCCCACCACCAGCGTGGTACGCCGCCCCGTGCCCTGCTGCAACGCCTCCACCACCGCCCGCAGCGGCGCCAGGCCGGTGCCCCCGGCGATCAGCAGCAGCGGCAGCTGCGGCGACCGGTCGTACGACGACAACGCCGTACCCGTCGGGTTGCCCAACAACAGCCGGTCACCCACCCGCAACTTGCGCACCAGGTGGGTGGAGAACCGGCCCGTGGCCCGCACGTGGAACTCGATCGTCCCGTCCGCCCGCGGCGCGTTCGCCGGCGACAGGTACCGCCACGTGCGCAACTGCGGCACCTGCACCGGCAGCGACTGCCCCGGCAGGTAGCTGCACAGGTAGTTCGGGCGCACCGTGAACACGGCGATGTCCGCCCGACGCCGCTCCGCGCCGAGCACCTCCGCCTCCCAGTACGGCGGCGACGTCCGCTCCGCCTCCGCCGCCCCGCTGAGCATCAGCTTCGCCACCAGCTCGTACGCCGCCGCCCACTCCGCCTTCAACGCCGGCGTCCAGTACGGCCCGAGGAACCGCTCCAGCGTGGCCAGCAACGCCTGACCGACCCAGATGTAGTGCCGCTCCCCCAGCACCACCGGGTTGCCCCGCTGGTCCTGCCCGTGGAACCGGCGGTGGTCGGCGCCCAACCGCTGCGCGAACGCCGTCAACGTGCCCGGATCGTCCAGATTGGTGATGATGTGGCCCAACGCCTTGAGGAGCTTGTCCTCCTGGTACTGCATGTTCGTCGGGAACATCGACCGCGCCTCCGGCGCCACCACGAACAACGTCGCGTAGAAGTACTTGGCCGCCTCCGGACCCGCGGCGGAGAACTGGCTCCAACTCTGGCGCAGCGCCACCTGGTCCATCGTCAGTCCTCCTGCGTGCGGGCGAGCTCATGCCGCTGCCGCAGACTCAGCTCCGCCACACCCTCGGCGTCGTAGGCGCGGTCGGCCTGCCAGAGATTCGGATTCGGCACCCGGGTGTCGTAGTAGCGGTGGTGCACCGCGTGCAACGCCGCCCACCCCACACTCCCGTTGATCCACGACCAGTCCCCGTGCACCGGCCGACCCGCCCGCTCCTCCTGCGCGCAGAACTTCATGAACAGCTCCGACTCGGTGTGCGGATCCGACACCCGCACACCGGCCTCCTTGAACGAGTGCAGCACCGCCTGGTTGATCACCAGCACCGCGTGCTCCCGCCACAGGGTGTCCTCCCGGGAGGTGTCCAACCCCAACGCCGTCGCCACCACCAGCAACTGGTCGTAACGCGCCCGGTCGCCCATGTTCCGGGTGCCGATCTCGTCGCTCAGGTAGTGCCCGTTGAACGGCGCGCAGCTGTAGTCCACCCCACCGATTCGCAGCCGCATGTTGCTGATCACCGGCAGCGCGTGCCAGCGCAGCATCAGATCCGCGAACCACGGATACGACGGATGGGTCAACGCCACCTCACGCACCAGCTCCCGCGGCACAGCCACCACCGTCGGATCCTCGTGCGCCGTCTCGATCACCCACGGCAGCAGGTCGAACCGGCCCGGCACCGGCGACGGCCGCCAGCCCAGCCGCCGCGCCGCCTCCGTCATCCCCACCTGCGCCGGGTCACCCAGCACCGACCCGTCGGCCCGCCGGTGCCCGCAGTAGCGGATCAGCTGGTCGTTCCAGATCCGCGCCCGCGGACCCACCCCCGGACGGTCCGGCGCGAACACCGTGATCACCGACTGGATCCGGCCACCGTTGTCCCCGGCCGCCAGGTGCGCCGCCAACTCCTGCGCGATGCCCGCCACCGTGGTCACGTGCCGGCGGTCCCGGACCTTCAACCCCGCCCACCGGATCCGCCCCACGCACCGCGCCGACTGCCGCCACGCCACCTTCGCCCCGTACACCAGCTCCTCGCGGGTGTGCCGGTACGACCCGGTCAACGCGATCTCCTCGCGTACCTCCGCCAACCGCTCCGCCAACCCCGGCAGCCCGCGCTCGGCGTGGAACAACTGGAGGAACTCCGCCGCCTCCGCGGCGACGTCGTCACCGCCGGCCCGCTCGGTGGCCGGCTCACGCGGCGCCGCAACGCCCGTGACCGGGCAGGAGGCCGCGGCAGCGTCGACGTCGGTGTGGTCGGCGACGGCGCCGCCGGCCCGTACGGAGCGGAGCCCGATGTGGTGGTCAGTGTGCACTTCGGCTCGTTTCCCCGTTCTCCCGCGGACTCCGGCGCGACCTGCGCACCGCCCCGCACCTCAGCTCCACACCATCCACAAGTCATCACGCACAGTGACGGGACGGTGTCCTTGGTGATTGCCTTGGACAGGATTCCTGGGAACACCACAACTGTCAACAACACGACTTCCGCCGGGAAAGTTGCACAGTGGACAATGCTCACCGGACCGTCCCACCCATCGGACCCCGCAGGTCACCGCCGCCCTCCGGCACGACGAAGCGCCGCGACCAGGTTCCGGTCGCGGCGCCCGAAAGAACGAATCAGCCCGCCCGACGCCGCGCCCGACGCGCCGCCAACTCATCACCCACCACATCGGACACCGGCTCCGGGGGCGCCGCGCCACCGGCCACCGCCGGCTCCGCCGGCAGATGCGACAACGAACCCTGGATCTCCTTGAACGCCCCACCGATCGCGATACCGAAGACCCCCTGGCCGCCCTGCAACAGGTCGACCACCTCCTCGGGCGACCGACACTCGTACACCGTCGTCCCATCCGAGATCAGCGTGATCCCCGCCAGATCCTCCACCCCACGCGACCGCAACGCCTCGATCGCCTTCCGGATGTTCTGCAGGGACACCCCGGCGTCCAGCAACCGCTTGACGACCTTCAACACCACCAGGTCCCGGAACGAGTACAACCGCTGCGTACCCGACCCCGACGCGTCCCGCACACTCGGCACCACCAGCGCCGTCCGCGCCCAGTAGTCCAACTGGCGGTAGGAGATCCCCACCGCATGGCAGGCCGTCACACCCCGGTAACCCACCGAACCGTCACCGTCCGTCGCCACCGGCGACGACACCGCACCCGATTCGTCCCGCTCGACACCCGGCTCAGGATCCCGCGGCTCGTGCATCCCGACAACCTCCCCGTCAGTGCGGTGACACGTCGTTTCCGGGACGTGCACCCCTCGACACGGCAACCCTATCCCCGCATCCGGGGGTTACCACGGAGGAACAGTCGCGACACGCCGCGCACCGACACCGACGACCACTCGACGCACCCGACCGTCACACACCGTGACGACAGGATGCGGAGACGCCGGTCAGCCCGCGAAATCCTCCGGACGCACCTGGTCCAGGAACTCGCGGAACTTCTCCACCTCGTCCTCCTGCTCGTCCGGAATCACGATCCCCGCCTCACCGAGGACCTGCTCCGCACAACGAATAGGAGCACCCACCCGCAACGCCAGGGCGATCGCATCACTGGGCCGGGCCGACACCCGCACCCCGTCACCCAGCAGCAGATCGGCGTAAAAGACGTTCTCCTTCAGCTCGGTGATCTCCACCGCCCGCAACGGCGCCTTCAACGCCGCCAGCACGTCCCGCAACAGATCATGCGTCAACGGCCGCGCCGGCTTGACACCCTGCTGCTCGTAGGCGATCGCCGTAGCCTCGACCGCGCCGATCCAGATCGGCAGATAGCGGTCGCCCTCTACCTCCCTGAGCAGGACGATCGGCTGGTTGCTGGGCAGCTCCACCCGAACTCCGACCACGCTCAGCTCGCGCACCGCCGCCTCCGTGTCGTCGTCACCTACGCACCGCGCCCTTCCCTGCACGGTACACGGACCGCGACACGGTCGTCCCATGCGCACCAGCACCACGCCCGCGCCAGAAAAGGGTTACCCCGGCAAGCCTACGGCACGCTTCCCGGGGCAGATCTTTCCGCACGGACACCACCAGGGCCGGCTCACCGACCCAACGTCGAGCGCAACCCCACCCGCACCAACGCCGCGTGCAACTGCTGCGACAACGCCATCAACTCCCGCGCCGTCTCCGCCGCCCGCGCCCGCGCCGCCGGATCACTCTGCCGCACCAACGGCGCCACCAACTGCGCGAACAGACCCACCTCACGATCCGCCGCCGACCGGTACGCCCGCAGATGCCGCGGCTCCAACCCGTACGCCGCCAACCCCGCCACCGCCCGCGCGATGATCAACGCATCCGCGTCGTACCACCCCGGCGGATCCGACACCAGGACGCCCAGCCGCTCCAGCTCGCCCACCGTCGACTCGTCGAGCCCACTGCGCGCCACCAGATCAGCCCGCCCGAGCCGCACCTGCGACGACTCGGGCTCCTCCGCCTCCCGGCCCGGCACCTCACCACCCGGACCCACCGCCACCAACGTCGGCCGCTGCCGACCCGGCGCCTCACCGTCGGCATCCCACTGGGCCAACTGGTCGCGGATCACCCGCAACGGCAGATACTGATCCCGCTGCGCGGTCAACACGAACCGCAGCCGGGCCACGTCGTCCCAGCTGTACTTCCGGTAACCCGCCGCCGTCCGCTGCGGCTCCACCAGCCCCTCGGACTCGAGGAACCGCAGCTTCGAGATCGTGACGTCCGGGAACTCCACCCGCAGCTGCCCCAGCACCTCACCGATACTCATCAGCGGGTGCGACCGGGCCGACCCGGGCGGCATCGACGCCGCAGGCTCGTTCACCCCCGGCCGGCCTCCTCCTCCGGGCGCGGACCGGCGATGAACACCACCCGGAACTTACCGATCTGCACCTCGTCGCCATTGCTCAACGTGGCCGCCTCGACCCGCTCCCGGTTCACGTACGTGCCGTTCAGGCTGCCCACGTCCCGCACCGTGAACGTCCCACCGTCCCGGTGGAACTCCGCGTGCCGCCGCGACACCGTCACGTCGTCCAGGAAGATGTCACTGTCCGGGTGCCGCCCACTGGTCGTCACGTCGTGGTCCAACAGGAACCGGGCACCCGCGTTCGGGCCCCGACGAACCACCAGCAGCGCCATACCCGGGGGCAACGAGCCGGACATCCGGCTCGGCACCACATCGGTGTCCGGACCCTCCAGCACTTCGTCCAGCGAACCGAGATTGAGCGTCGAAGTGACGTCGAGCGGGGGGAACTCGTCGCCTGGGCGCGTCATGGGACCACCTCACGGATCTGTTCGGTCAGCGTCGCGGTAATGGCGGGTCTGGCCGCCGGGCAGTCGCACACCCGGCGGCTGGCTCCCCGTGCCAGGGAAGGCAATTACACAACGCTCAACTATTGGGGTTCTCGGTCGACTGGGCGAGCCTAGCCAGCGCCGAAATGCAGGGCAACCGGACGCGCGGAGAACATCACCCACGCCCGGCACAGGGCAACTCAGCTCTCGGTGAGCTCGCGGTACGCACCAGCGGACAACAACCCGTCCAACGCCGCCGGATCATCCGGCGTGATCTCCAACAACCACCCCGCACCGTACGGGTCCGTGTTGATCACATCGGGAGTGTCCGCCAGCGCCTCGTTCCGCGCCGCCACCGTACCGCTCACCGGCGCGTAGATCTCCGACACGCTCTTGGTCGACTCGATCTCACCCAACGGCTCACCGGCGGCCACCACCGCGCCCTCGTCCGGCAACTGGACGAACACGATGTCACCCAACGCGTCCTGCGCGAAGTGGGTGATGCCGACCCGGACGGCCCCGCCGTCGGAACCGACCACCCATTCGTGTTCGGCGGTGTAACGCAGATCCTCAGGAATCACCAGACGCGTCCTCATCCATCCGTGCACCGGGGAAACCCGGCGCTGCCGCGCCGATCAGGAGACCGGACGGGCGTGTTCCAGCTTCAACGGAGCGTGCAGCGCCGAAACCTCGGCAACTTTGGGCTCGTCGACGCTCACGGTACCGCCATCGCCTTTCACCGACGCGATCACCCCGCCCGGAATGTTCAACGCGGTACGCATCGTCGTCGGATCACCGATCACCGTGATCGAGTACGGGCCCCGGATCGTCCGCCCGTCCACCACCAGAGCCCCGTCCGGCCCGTCCAGGAAGAACGTCGACGCGATGATCCGCACCGGCGAACCCTCACCACCGGAGATCTGCATCGCCTCCGCGCCCGCGCCCCGCAACTCCTGCACCGCGTCCAGGATCTGATCGGCCCCGACCGGCTTGCCGCCGGCGTCGAAACGCACACTCAACCCCGGCCCGCGCGCCGGCAGCGTCCCCGCCAGGATCCCCAGCTCGTCGGCCCGCCGCGTCGCCTCCTGCAACGCCGCCTGCCGACCCTGCTCACCCGAGCGCAACTGCCGCTGGCTCTCCTCCAGACCGGCGATGTCCTGCTGCAACCGCTTCTGCCGCGACTCCAGATCCGAGAAGATCCGGACCAGGTCCTCCTGCCGCGTCGCCGCCAGCGTCGGATCCGTCGACGTGGTCTTGAGCTGCACCACCAGGGTGAACCCCAGCAGCGCCAGCAACACCCCGATCATCACCCCGGCCGAGCTGACCCGCCGGCCCGGCGCCGCCACCGCGGCCACCCCGACCGGCTCCGACTCCACCGACCCGGCCGACTCCACCGACCCGGCCGACCGGTCCGCCGCCGGCGGCAGGTCGGCCAGGTTGACCGTCTCCCCGTCGTCGTCCGGCGACTCCCCCGGCTCCGCCACCGGCGCCAACGGACTCAACTCGTCCGGATCCGGCGCGTCCGGTCGCGGATCCGGCTCACCCGCCGGCCCCGAGGGCCGCACCGGCTCCGCCTGCTCCGGCCACCCGGTGCCCGTGTCCCGCTGCTCGTCGCTCATCGCCACAAACCTACGCCCGGAACAGGTGACGACGGATCGCCGCCACGTTGCCGAAAATCCGCACCCCCAGCACGACCACCACACCGGTGGAGAGCTGACCGCCCACCCCCAGCTGGTCACCCAGGTACACGATCAGACCCGCCACCAGCACGTTCGAGATGAACGACACCACGAACTGCTTGTCGTCGAAGATCCGGTCCAGCTTCGCCCGCACCCCACCGAACACCGCGTCGAGCGCCGCCACCACCGCGATCGGCAGGTACGGCTGCAACGCGGCCGGCACGGTCGGGTCCAGGTAGATCCCGAGAACCACACCGGCGAGCAGCGCCAGCACCGCGATCATCGGACACCTCCGGAGGGGCGAGAGGACGTACCCGAACCGGTCGGCCCGGGACTGGACGAACGGTCGGCACCCGACCCGGACGGCGACGGGCTCGGACTGACCGAAGGCTCCGCGTAGCGTAGCCGCGGCTCCGTCGCCGCCGGCAGCGTGAGGTCCTCCGCGTCCCGCACCTGGAACGACAGGCCGGCGATCTTCGCCACCCGGCGCATCAGGTACGCCGACCGGCTCTCCTCGAACCGGTCGCGCATCGGACCCGGCCCGATCGCCGTCACCTCGTACGGGCTCGTCACCGGACGGAAGTCCACCAGGATCGCCGCTCCCGCCGAGCGGATCGTCGACGTCGCCGTCAACCGCTGCCCGTTGATCGCCACCGCCTCCGCCCCCGACGCCCACAGGTCGTTGGCGACCTTCTGCAGGTCGGAGTAGAGGACCTTGTCCGGGCCGACCTCCGAGTCACCGGTCACCGCGTCCTCGTCCTTGGGCGCCGCGTCGGTCAGCCGCACCACCACGCCGTCCCCGCGCACCCGGCCCAGACCGGTCCCCGCCTCCAGGTTGCGCAGCCGGGCCGCCTGCGAACCGCTCAACGCCGCGTCCCGCTGCCGGCCGACCTCCTCGCGCAACCGGTCGGCGCGGACACTGAGCTGGTCGGTCTCCGCCTCCCGCTGCTGGATCTGCGCCACCAGCCCGGCCCGCGCCTGGCTGCGGCTCGGCTCGTCGGCCACCGTCTCCCGGTACGCCACCGCGAACAGGAATCCGACCGCGGCGAGCACCACCACGGCCACCGCCCTCGCCGACGTCCCGCGCCACCCCTGCGGGGCCGGCGACCGCTCCCGCCGGGCCGCCGCGTCGGCGTACCCGGGGTCGAGCGGATTGCGGAACAGCTCGGTGAGGAAGTCCGGGGCGTACACCCGGCCCGGACGCTGGCCCGGCTCCGGCGCGCTCACGCCGCCGCTCCCCGGGAGTCGGCGCGGACGGCCCGGACCAGCCGCCCGGCCTGGACCACGTACATCGCGCCGGCCACCCAGTACAGGACCAGCCCCCACCAGGCCAGCCCCCAGCCGATCGCGCCGGCGGCGGTCGCCACCGGCACCGACGCGGAGGCGAGCAGCAGGATCGGGAACGCGGCGAGCAGCAGAAACGTGGCGGTCTTGCCCACGTAGTGCACCGGCGGCGGGCCGTATCCGTACCGTCGCAGCACCGCCAGCGAGCCGATCAGCAGCAGCTCGCGGGCCAGCAGCGCGGCGGTGAACTGCCACGGCACCACCTCGCGCACGGTGAACGCCAGGAGCGTGGCCAGAATGTAGAGCCGGTCGGCGAGCGGGTCGAGCAGCTCGCCGAGGCGGCTGACCTGACCGAGGCGGCGGGCGATCCAGCCGTCCACCCAGTCGGTGGTCCCGCCGATGGCCAGCACCACGACCGCCGCCACGTCCGCCTCGACCACCAGGAAGAGCCAGAGGAACAGCGGTACGCCGAGCAGCCGGACGAAGCTGATCAGATTGGGCAGGGTCAGTACCCGGTCGGCGGCGTCGGTCTCGCCGTCCGAGCGGTGCGGATGCTCTGCCCGAGCCGGCCGACGCGCCACCGATCCTCCCTCCGCAGCACGATCCGGGTGCCTGTCGGGCACCCGGCGGGACGTGCGCGTTTCCCGGGCCGGCCGTCGCCGGCGCCTCGGTGATCCCGGGCTGGGACCTCCCCCTGACGCGGTCCCCGAGCGTCGTGGTCGTGGACCGGTGCGTTGCGCAGCCACTATATCGGGCTCACGTCTGCTCCCCCGAACCCCGCGTCGGCGTCGCCGACCGGTGTGCCGTGTGTGGTGCGTCACCACCCGTAAGGCATCCTAGGACACTAGCTGAATGCGGCGTCCCTGCTCACGTTGGTGGTCAGGCCGTGCGGGCCGGGGCGTCGGCCTGGGATGCCGGCGCGGCGTCGGCCTCGGCGGCCTGGCCGAACGCCAGCAGCGCCAGCAGCAGCTCGTGCTGGGCCCGCGGCGTCATCCGGTCCAGCACCGTCTGCACCGCCCGGTGCCGCCGGTCCTTCAGCTCCTGCAGCAGCGTCAGCGCCGCCGGCGTGGGAATCAGTCGGACCTCCCGGCGGTCGCGGGGATCAGCCACCCGGCGCAGCAGCCCGGTGGCCTCCAGCCGGTCGCAGAGCCGGCTGGCCGAGGACGGCACGACGTCGAGCAGCTCGGCCAGGCGGTTGACGTTGGTCTCCGGCCGGTCGCTGATCAGGGCCAGCACCCGCAACTGCGTCGGCGGGACCGTCACCTGGTGCCGGGAAGCGGCCGGGTCGAGCACAGCCAGGAGCGCCTCGGCGGCAGCGTCGATCGCCGCGGCAAGATTCGGAGGTCGCTCCACCCGCTGTCCCCTGCGATTGTCCCGCTGTTCCGTGGCCGTCGGCCCGGTTACCGTTCGCGCCACCCGTCACCACCGCCGGTCCCGCGCCAGTCCAGACAGACGACGACGGCGTCGTCGCGAAGGTCGGTCTCCGCATGATAGGCGAACAACTCGCGCATCACCGTACCAACCGCCTCGGTGGCCGGCTGCAACCGCGTGGACCGCATCGACCGCGTCATCGCCCGCTCCCCGTACGTCTCGTGGCCGCCGGGGCAGGCCGCGTACACCCCGTCGCTGACCACGAAGAGCCGGTCCCCCGGCTCCAGGTCGAACTCCTGCACGTCGTACCGGGTCTCGGCGAACATGCCCAGCGGCAGCTGCTGCTCCAGGGTGATCGGGGTGACCGTGCCGCCACGCAGCCGCAGCACGTGCGGGGAGCCGGCGTCCACGGCCCGGACCCGTCCGGTGGCGGTGTCCACCGAGAGCAGCAGCGTGGCCACGTGCCGGCGTCCGCGGTGCTGGTAGTAGATGGTGTCCGAGGCGAGTTCGGCCTGCTCCACCAGGCTGCCGCCGGAACGGCGGGCGTTGCGCATCGCGTTGACCGTCAGCGCGGTCAGCAGCGCGGCGGCCAGGCCGGTGCCGGTGCCGTTGAGCACGGTGACGGTGAGCCGTCCGGCGTCGACGGACCAGTCGAAGTGGTCGCCGCCGACGGTGTACGCCGGTTCGAGCTGCCCGGCCAGCAGGAACGACTCGTGCGTGACGCTACGCCCGGGCAGCAGGTCCCACTGCATCTCGGCGGCCATGGTGAGCCGCTCCCGCCGCCGGGCGCGCCGGTAGCGGTCGGTCTCCCGGTCGGCGGCGCGCAGCGCCGTGGCCAGGTCACCGGCGATGTCACCGAGCCGCCGCACGAGGCCCGCGTCGCTGGCGTGCGGGAACTCGACCAGCAGCACGCCGAGCCGCTCACCCCAGGCGGTCACCGGCGTCCAGACCCGGCAGTGCCCGTCGTCCCGGCCGTCCAGCACCGGCTGCTGACTGCTGAAACAGCGCTGGGCCACCCCCTGGCAGGCCAGGAACCCGGCGTCGGGCAGCTCCGGGTCGAGCACCGGCAGCAGCCCGGCGATCCGGTAGTCGGCGAGCAGGACCTCGACGCGGGAGGCGCCGAGCGTCGACCGGAGGTACCGGTCGACGGCCTCCACCAGCTGGTCGGGCGGGGCCTCGCGGAGAGCGCGCGACACTGCTCCGGGGGCGTCCGGCATCTTCGTCCTCCGAGAAATTCTTGCTGTAGAGCAAGAATCATACGGAGGGCGGGGCATCGACCGGTCAGCCGGCCGGCTTGGTGGCGAGCCCGCCGTGGAAGGCGTCCGGCACGGCCGCCGGCTCCCCCACCGGGCGCCACCGGGACACCGGGACGATGCCGTCGGCCGTCGGCGCCCAGCGGCCCAGCAGTGGCGCGAACGCCGCCGGGGCGCGCATCCGGAACTGCGGTCCCATCATGGCCAGCGCCTCCGGGTACGCCGCCAGCTCCTCGCTGTCGAAGTCGACCGCGAGGAAAGTGCCGGGTGCGGCCGCCTCGTAGAGCTCGTCCAGGGTACGCGCCAGCGTGTCGTCGTCGAGGAAGGCGGCGAGCCCGAGGAAGACCACCCCGACCGGCCTGCGGCCCCACCCCGGCACGAACCGGTGCAGCTGGGCCGGGTCCACCGTGCCGATGTCGGTGGCGTCGCCGTACCCGTAGCCGGCGCGGTCGCTGCCGGCCAGGATCTGCTGCCCGAGCCGGACGGTCACCGGATCGACGTCGGTGTAGAGCACCGTGGCGGAGGTGGCCACCTCGTGCACGTTCCCCCGGGTCGGCAGCCCCGCGCCGAAGACCAGGAAACCGTCCACCCCGGCCCCGGCCATGGCGGCCACCGCCCGGCCCAGGAAGGCCCGCAGGTCCTGGAAGATCGCCGCACACGGCCCGTACGCCCCCTCGAACGCCCGGGCCGCCGCCACGTCCACCGGATAGTGGTGCGTACCGCCCAACCAGAAGTCGATCATGCGGGCGGTGCTCGGCTGCTCCGGCTCGGCCATCGACGGCGCTCCTTCCCTCGGGTGGCCGACAGCGTAACGACGGCGACCGGGCTCGCGGTATCGCCCCGGCGACAGTGCCACGGCCGCGATACTGGCCGCGGGTAGGAGGTGCGGCGACGTGAACTCGGCGAACAGCGCGGCCGTGGTGGTGGGCGTGGACGGCTCGGAACGGGCGCTGCGCGCCGTCCGGCTCGCGGCCGCGGAGGCCCGCCGGCGGCACCGGCCGCTGCGGGTGGTGCACGCGTTCATCTGGCCGCTGCTGCGGGTGCCGGTCGAACCGCCCGAGGGTGCGCCACCCGGCGGCGGGCTGCGCCACCAGGCCGAGCAGGTGGTGGCCGACGCGGTGGCGGCGGCCGAGGCGGCGGCGCCCGGCGTACCGGTCACCGGCGAGATCATCGACGGGGAGGCGGCCGCGGTGCTGCTGGGCGAGTCCCCCGCCGCCGCCCTGATCGTGCTCGGCGACCGCGGACTGGGCGGCTTCGCCTCGCTGGTCGTCGGCTCGGTCGCCGTCCAGGTCACCACGTACGCCGACTGTCCGGTGCTGGTGGCCCGCGGCGAGGAACACGCCGGCGGGCCGGTCGTGGTCGGGGTGGACGGCTCGCCGGCCTCCCGCGCGACGGTCGAGTTCGCCGCCGAACAGGCCAGCCTGCGCGGCGCGGCCCTGCACGCCCTGCACGCCTACCGGCATCCGGCCTCCAGCGGACCGGGGGACATGCAGCCGCTGGTGTACGACGAGTCGGCGCTGCGCGGCGAGGAGGACCAGGTGCTCACCGAGTCGCTCGCCGGCGTGGCGGACCGCTACCCCGACGTGCCGATCACCCACCGGGCGGTCCGGAAACGACCGGCGGCCGCGCTCACCGAGGCGTCCCGCGACGCCCTGCTGGTGGTCGTCGGGGGGCGGGGGCACGGACCGCTGACCGGGCTCCTGCTCGGCTCGGTGAGCCACGCGGTGCTGCACCACAGCGCCAGCCCGGTCGCCGTGGTGCGGGCCCCCGGGTGAGCGCGGTTGGTCCGTTGCCGAACGGGTAGACGGCGCGGGTACGGCACGCGGCGACAGCGACCGAGGAGGCGGCAATGTCAGGACCACGGCCGGGAAGCAACGCCTACGACAAGGCCCGCGCGCGGCTGCGCGACCTGATCGAGCAGTCCGGACGCGCGGCCGACCAGGAGGCGAACCAGGTCGCCAACCGGATCCTCCAGGAAGATCGCGGACAGCGGGGCGTGGCCCGGGGCGAACGGACGTACGGCCCCAAGGGCGAGCGCGAACCCGGTGACCCGAAGTGAGGTCGTCGGCCCTCGTCGACGGGGCGATCGCCGGCGCGGTGGGCACCACCGCGCTGAACGTCGTCGGCTATCTGGACATCCTGGTCCGTGCCCGACCGCCGAGCAGCGCCCCCGCTGCGAGCGCCCGCCGGATGGCCGAGCTGGCCCGGCTGGACCTGGGACCCGAGGAGCGGGCGGTCAACCGCCACGAGGGCCTCGGAGCCCTGCTCGGCTACGCCACCGGCGTCGCGGCCGGGGTGGCGTTCGCGATGCTGGTCAAGCGGCGGATGCCCCTGACCGCGGCGACCGGGCTGCTCGGGGGCGGGGCGATGGCGATGTCCGACGTGGCGATCACCGCGCTCGGGGTGAGTGACCCGCGCACCTGGACCCGCACCGACTGGCTGTCGGACATCGTGCCGCACCTGGCCTACGGCGTGGCGGCCGCAGCCACCTGGAACCGGCTGCGGCCGCCCTCCGGGCGGGGACGTTAGCCCTGCACGCTGTCGTCATCGGCGGTCGACCCGCCAGGTCCGTACGGTGAGGCCTGTCCCTTCGGGACAGGCCGTCCCCGGTCACCGGTCGAGTGGCTCTTGTTGAGCGGGTGGCCGGCCGGCTTGGGCCCCTTGCTGTCCTGGCTCGTCGCGCCCTTGTCGTTGCGGCGGAACTCCTCCTGCTGCGGCTGCACCACGGCGGTCTCCTCCCGGGTCTGGTCGGACGCGGCGGTCGCCGGTCCTGCGATGGCTTACCCGCCGCCGTGGAGCGCATTCGACCACCGGCCGCCCGGCTGATCCGTCACAGGACGGGTACTGCCCGGTCATGGGGGACGAACGACAGGTGGCCCGGGTGCTGCTGGACCGGCAGGGACGCACCTACGCCGAGGAGGCGGGCATCCGGCTGACCGACCGGCCGGGTCCGCTCTACCAGCTGCTGGTGCTCGCCACCCTGCTGAGCACCCGGATCAGGGCGCAGGTGGCGGTGGCCGCCGCGCGGGAGCTCTTCGCCGCCGGCTGCCGTACGCCGCAGGCGATGGAGGCGGCGAGCTGGCAGGACCGGGTCGACGCCCTCGGTCGCGGCCACTACCGCCGCTACGACGAGCGGACCGCCACCATGCTCGGCACCGGCGCACGGCTCTGCCTGGACCGCTGGCACGGTGACCTGCGGCGGCTGCACCGGGAGGCGGGCGGGGAGTCCACCGCGCTGCGTCGGCTGCTGACCGAGTTCCCCGGGATCGGGCCGACCGGCGCGGACATCTTCCTGCGCGAGGCGCAGACGGTCTGGCCGGACGTGCGCCCGTACGCCGACCGGCGGACTCTGGCCGGGGCCCGGCGGCTCGGTCTGCCGGCGAACCCGAGTGGCCTGGCCGGTCTCGTCGGCGAGGCGGACTTCGGACGGCTGGCCTCGGCGCTGGTTCGGGTGGCCCTGGGCGAGGAGTCCGCCGGGGAGGTCAACCGCGGCGCCGGGGCCCGCTGAACCCTCACTTGGCCGGCTTGTCGCCCGGCTTGGTCAGGTGCCACACCAGCAGCGCGGCCAGCAGGGCGAGCAGCACCAGCCCGCCGGAGATGCCGCCACCGCCGTCCTGGTCGGCGCTGCCGGTGACGCCGAAATAGATCACCGCGAGCCCGGCGAGCACCGCCAGGAACTTGCGAATCCCTTGGTCCCTCACGTTTCGGACGGTACGGCGGCACAACGCCGGGCACCGGCGTTTCCGCACCGCTTCCCCCGTCCGGGGTACCCGGTCAGCAGCCGGCCGCGGGACCGCTCAGCCGGACCCGGCGGACCGCCCGGTCGGCGACCTCCACCACCTCGATGGTCAGGTCGGGCAGCCGGACGGTTTCCCCCGCCCCGGTGGGCAGCCGGCCCAGGCCGGCCAGGACCAGCCCGGCGACCGTGGTGTACTCCCGCGACAGCGGGAAGGTCAGCCGCACCCCGACGTCGGGCAGGTCGTGCAGCGGGAAGTCGCCCGACAGCAGCAGCGCCCCGTCGGGTTCCCGGACCACCCCGCGCACGTCCCGGTCGGTCTCGTCGTACAGCTCCCCGACGACCTCCTCCAGCAGATCCTCCATGGTGATCAACCCGTCGATGCCGCCGTGCTCGTCGACCACCAGGGCGAGCTGTTCGTGGCGCTGCCGCAGCTGGCGGATGGCGTCGGCGACCGGCAGGGTGGCGGGCAGCAGCAGCGGTGGCCGGGCCAGCTCCCCCACCGAGGCGTCACCGGCGTCGACCAGGTCGCGGATGTGCACCACCCCGCAGACGTCGTCCAGCCCACCCGGCCCGATCACCGGCGCGCGGGACCGGGCGGCGCCGGCCAGCCGCCGCACCGCGTCGGCGGCGGGCATGGTGGCCGGCAGCACCGTCATGTCGCGCCGGGCGACCAGGACCTCCCGCAGGGTACGGCCGGCGATGTCGAACGCCCCGGACAGGATCTCCCGCTGCTGCGCCGACAGGCCCCGCTGGCTGACCAGCATCTCCCGCAGCTCGTCCTCGGTCATCTCCTGCCGACGGGCCCCCGGGTCCCCGCCCGCGAGCCGGACCAGCAGGTCGGTGGCGCGGCTGAGCAGCCAGACCGCCGGCCGGGACAGCCGGGCCGCGACGTCCAGCGGCGCGGCGCTGAGCAGCGCCCAGCGTTCCGCCCACTGCATCGCCAGCCGTTTCGGGGCGAGCTCCCCGACGACCAGGGTGACGAAGGTGAGCACCACGGTCACCGCGACCACCGCCACCGGTTGCGCCGCCCGGCCGAGGAAGCCCAGCGGCCCGACCAGCGGCTCGGCCAGCGACACGGCCGCCGCCGCCGAGGCGAGGAACCCGGCCAGGGTGATGCCGAGCTGGATGGTGGCCAGGTAGCGGTTCGGTTCCCGGACCAGGCGGGCCACCCGGTCGCCGGCCCGACCGGAGCGGCCCAGTCGCCGCAGCTGCCCCTCGCGGAGGGTCACCAGCGCCATCTCGCTGCCGGAGAGGGCGGCGTTGACCAGCACCAGTACGGCCACCAGGGCCAGCTGACCGGCCATCACACCCCCTCAGTCGCTTTCCAGGTCGTCCAGGGAGATGGCGTGGGTCATCAGCCAGCGGGCCAGCGCCGTCATGCCGAACAGCCAGAGCGGCGCGGACTCGGTGGTGCCGTTGGTGGCGAAGATGGCGAAGCGCAGGTCCGGCGCCCGGTACGCCTCGATCCGCCAGCGGTGGCCCTTGTCCCGCCAGACCGCCGAAGGGTCCATCCCGTCACCGTAGCGACGGCGCCGTGTCCCGGAACCGGTATCAGCGGATGAGGCCCGCCTCAGCCGGGCGGAGCGACCACCTCGCGGGCGTCGTCGGGCAGCCGCCGGGTCGCCCCGCGCCGGTCCAGCAGCTCCAGCAGCGGCACCGCGACCCGGCGGGTGGTGTCCAGGGCCTGCCGGGCGGCGCTGAGGGTGAACGGCTGCGGCAGGGCGGCCAGCACCCGCACCGCGTCGTCGACCGCGCCGGGCAGCAGCACCACGTTCTCCGCCAGCCGCAGCAGCGCGCCGGCGCGTACCGCGGCGCCGATCTCGCGGGGGCCCAGGCCGAGGGTGGCGAGCCGGCCGGCCTCGGGGGCGCGGAACGGGTGGTCGGCGTACTCGGCGCGGACCCGCCCCACGGCGCGGGCCACCGGCTCGGGCAGCGCCCCGGCGCCGGCCACGGCGACCCGGCCGGCGCGCAGCGTCAGCGGCGGCCGGACCAGGGCCTCGACCAGCGCGCGGTCGGGCAGGTCGAGGCGATGGCGCAGCGCGTCCACCGGCGCGCCCGGTTCGAGGGGGTGCTCCCGGGCGTACCGGGTGGTCTCCTCGACCAGCCGGGCGGCGAGCCGCCGCCAGTGCTCCGGGTCGGCCAGCCAGTCACCGGCGACCGGGGTGGCGGTGACCGGCACCCCCATCCGGGCGAGGTCACCGGCGCGGACCAGCGCCCGGCGCCGCAGCTCCCCGGCGAGGTCGGGGCGCCCGTCCAAGCCGGCCAGCACGGTCGCCCGGGCCGCCGCGGCGCCCCGGCGGCGCAGCGGGGGCGGGGCGACGTCGAGCACGGTGACCCCGCCGCTGACGTGGTGCCGGCCGGGGTCGCGCAGCAGCGCCCGGTCACCGACGAGCAGCGGCAGCGGGCGGGCCAGCCGCAGCCGGAGGGTGTCCGGGCCGAGCGGGCGGACCCGGGCCGCGACGGCCGCCGAGCCGACGTGCAGGGTGAGGGTGGCCGGCAGGTCACCGGCCGGGTCGCCGGCCAGCCGCACGTCCAGCAGCTCGGTCCGGCCGAACCGGCCGGGCGTGAGCAACGCGTCGCCGCGGGCCAGCCGGTCCCGGGCCACGCCGCGCAGGTTGACCGCCACCCGGGCCACCGCGTCCACCCGGTCCTGGGCGGCGCCCAGGCGGTGCAGGCCCCGGACCCGGACCGGGTCGCCGCCGCCGGCGAGTTCGAGCTGGTCGCCGACGCGCAGCCGGCCGGCGCCGAGGGTGCCGGTGACCACGGTGCCGCTGCCCCGGATCGTGAAGGACCGGTCCACCCACAGCCGCACCGGGGCCTCGACGTCCGGTGTCGGCAGCCGGGCGACCAGCCGGTCCAGGGCGGACCGCAGCTCGGGCAGGCCCACGCCGGTGACCGCGCTGACCGCCACCGCCGGCACGTCGCCCAGCGAGGTCGCGGCGATCTCCGCCCGGGCCTGGGCCAGCGCCGGCCCCGGATCGGCCAGGTCCGCGCGGGTCACCACCAGCAGCCCGTACGACACCCCGAGCGCGTGCAGCGCGGCCAGGTGCTCCGCGGACTGCGGCATCCAGCCCTCGTCGGCGGCGACCACCAGCAGCGCGGCGGGAACGGGGCCGACCCCGGCGAGCATGTTCGGCACGAACCGTTCATGGCCGGGCACGTCGACGAAGGCGACGGTGCCGCCGGCGGGCAGCGTGGTCCAGGCGAAGCCGAGGTCGATGGTCATGCCCCGGCGGCGCTCCTCGGCCCACCGGTCGGGTTCCATCCCGGTCAGCGCCCGGACCAGGGTGGACTTGCCATGGTCGACGTGCCCGGCGGTGGCGACGACGTACATCTCAGCCGGCCACCCGCAGCACCGCGGCGCGCAGGACGTCGTCGGCGGCGGCCGGCACGCAGCGCAGGTCCAGCAGGAGCCGGCCGCGGAGCACCCGGCCGAGCACCGGCGGCTCACCCAGGCGCAGCGGCGCGGCGTACGCCTCGGGCAGGCTCAGCGCCCACGAGTCCAGCTCGACGCCGGGCGCCCCACCACCGCCGACCACGGCGGCGCTGGGCACCACCTCGGCCTCGCACCCGGCAACGCCGAGGGCGTCGCGCAGCCGTTCGGTCCGCTCGCGCAGCGCGGCCGGGTCGGCGCGCAGGGCCGCCCGGGTCGGGTTGTCCGGGGCGTGCAGGGTCGCCGCGAGGGCGGCGAGGGTGAGCTTGTCCACCCGCAGCGCCCGGGCCAGCGGGTGCCGGCGCAGCCGCTCGACCACGTCGGCGGCGCCGAGGAGCAGCCCGGCCTGCGGGCCGCCGAGCAACTTGTCGCCGCTGGCGGTGACCAGCGCGGCGCCGGCGCGCAGGGTGCTCGCCGCGTCCGGCTCGTCGGGCAGCAGCGGGTCGGGGGCGAGCAGCCCGGAGCCGATGTCGGCGACCACCGGCACGCCGAGGGTGGCCAGCTCGCCGACGCCCACGGCGGAGGTGAAGCCGGTGACGAGGAAGTTCGACGGGTGGACCTTGAGCACGAAGCCGGTGCGCGGCCCCAGCGCCGCGGCGTAGTCGTCGAGGGTGGTGCGGTTGGTGGTGCCGACCTCGCGCAGCCGGGCGCCGGTGCTCTCCAGCAGGTCGGGCAGGCGGAACCCGTCGCCGATCTCGACCAGCTCGCCCCGGCTGACCACGATCTCCGCGCCGGCGGCCAGGGCGGTGGCGGCGAGCACCAGCGCCGCCGCGCCGTTGTTGACCACGTGCACGGCCGGCGCGTCCGGGACGGCGGCGGCGAGCGCGTCGAGGGCGTCGCGCCCGCGCCGGGCCCGCCGGCCGGTACGCAGGTCCAGCTCCACGTCGGTGTGCCCGGCCGCGGCGGTCACCGCGTCGACGGCGGCCGCCGAGAGCGGGGCCCGGCCCAGGTTGGTGTGCAGCACGACGCCGGTGGCGTTGAGCACGGCGCGGGGCACCGGGGCGGGCAGCGCCGCGAGCGCCGCGTCGCGTACCTGCTCGGGGGTGATCTCGCCGCGGCGGGCGCGCTCCTGGGCGCGGCCGACGACGGCCTTCACCCGGTCGCGGCCGAGGGTGGCCACGGCCGCGGCGAGTCGCGGGTCGGCCAGCAGGGTGTCGGTGCGCGGCACCCGCCGCCGCGGGTCGGCCGGCCCGTCGCCCATGTGTGTCATCTCCCGAGCGGTGTGGCGGAGACGGACGGGAATCGAACCCGCCTGGCCCGGATCCCGGACCACACCGGTTTTGAAGACCGGGAGGGGCACCAGCCGCCTGAACGCCTCCGCCCAGGAGTCAACCACAGCGCCAGGCGGGCCACGCGGCGAGGTCGTCAGCCCTCGCCGGCCTCCCGGCGGCGCAGCCGTTCACGCTGCGGCACCACCGTGTACTTCGGATCCTTCGCCGAGGCGACCCCGCCGTGGAAGATGCCGAACCGGGTCGCCACCGAGGCGGCGAGCAGCAACCCGCCGGAGAGCGCGGAGAGCGCGCGGCTGCGGCGGCCGACCAGGGCCCCGACCACCCCCACGGCGGTGAGCGCCCGCCCGGCGCGCAGCAGCCGCCCGGCGGTGCCGATCCGGTAGGGCTCGCTGAGCAGGCCCATCCTGGTCTCCACCGAGTGCGAGCCGAACAGCTCCAGGGCCGCGCCGGCCACCGCCATCCGCCGGGCCGGACCGGCCTGCGCGCAGGGCGCCGCGATCAGGCCCACGCCGGCGCCGCTGGCCAGCGCGCTGCCGGCGAAGATGACCGGCAGTTCCGGGTACGCCTCGTGCCAGGACGGCACCGCCGTCCCGGCGAGCAGCACCCCGGTGTACGTGGCCAGCGCCGGCGCGGTCGCGGCGGCGGCCAGCCCGGCGGCGTGCCCGACCGGCGGCAGCACCCGGCGGGCCAGCCCGGACACCCCCCGCTCGGGCAGCCAGGGTGCCGCCTCGGCGATCGCGGCGACGCCCGCGGCCGGCCCGAAGGCGGTGAGGATCCAGGTGCCCACCGACATCGGCGACGTCGGCTTGGCCACCCGCAGCATGTGGTGGAACCGGGCCGGCCGCCCCAGGTCGTGGATCAGGAAGTACGCGCTGGCGGTGACCGCGCCCAGCGCGGTGACCCGGCCGGCCCGGCGCAGCGCCGGCCGGCCGGTCAGCTGACCGCCCGCGGCGAGCAGCGACGAGCCGGCGGCCAGCCCGCCGGTGAACAGGTACGCGGCGATGTCCCAGCGCCACACCGGCGGCTTGAGGATCGGCCGGCCGTAGTACGAGGTGAACTCGGCCTCCGGGACGGTCAGCTCCTCGCCGCCGCGCCCGCGGCGCCTCCCGCGTCCCCGGGTCACCGGGTCGGCGTCCCGCGGTGGCCGGGGAGCGAGCCCGACCTCCGCCGCGACGGAGTCACCGCGCGCCGCCGCCGGGTGGCTGCCGTCGGTCTTCGGGCCGTACGGCGCCGACGGGCGGCCCGGTCCGCCGAACCGGTCCGGGCCCTCCGCCGCCAGGCGCTGCCGGAAGCGACGGAACAGGGCACCCACCGGGGCGCGGTCCGGACTCACGAGGAACCTCCGACGAACGCGGCGACGGTGGCCGCCGCCATGGCCAGCGCAGCCAGGCCGGCCCGCTTCCACATCCTGGGCAGGTCCCGGGTGGTGACCACCGGGTCCGGTGGCAGGCCGTAGACCTCCGGCTCGTCCAGGAGCAGGAAGAACGCCCCGTCGCCACCGACCCCGTCGGTCGGGTCGTCGCCGTAGAGCCGGGCCTCCGGCACGCCCCGCCCGTGCAGGGTGGCGACCCGCCGCGCGGCCCGCTCCCGCAGCTCGTCGAGGGGGCCGAACTGGATCGACTCGGTCGGGCAGGCCTGCGCGCAGGCCGGCGTCATGCCCGCGCCGAGCCGGTCGTAGCACAGGGTGCACTTCCACGCCCGGCCGTCGCCCTTGCGCTGGTCGATCACGCCGTACGGGCAGGCGGAGATGCAGTAGCCGCAGCCGTTGCAGATGTCCTCCTGCACCACGACCGTGCCGAACTCGGTGCGGAACAGCGAACCGGTGGGGCAGACGTCCAGGCAGGCGGCGTGGGTGCAGTGCTTGCAGACGTCGGACATCATCAGCCAGCGGAAGTCGGTGCGCTCCTCGGCGCCGGTGCCGCGGCCGGGCGGCTGCGACCCGGGCATGCCGAGGAACCGCGCACCGTTCGCGGGAGCGGCGGCGTCGGTGCCGTTGGCGACCGCTCCACCGGTGCCGGGCGGGGCGCCGGTGGCCATCCGGGCGGCCGTCGCGGGCGCGCCCGGCGGCACGCCCGGATCGGTGCCGGTCGGGGTGCCGGTGCCGGCGGCCACCGCCGCCGACGCGGCGCTGGCCGAACCGCCCGTCGGGGCGCCGGCGAACGGCGGGGTGCGCCCGCCGGCGGGGCGGGGCTGCTCGATGAAGGCGACGTGCCGCCACGAGTTCGCCGTCAGCGCGCCGGTGTTGTCGAACGACATGCCCAGCAGGTCGAAGCCGGACGCCGGGACGCCGTTCCACTCCTTGCAGGCCACCTCGCACGCCTTGCAGCCGATGCAGACGCTGGTGTCGGTGAAGAAGCCCATCCGGGGACCGGCGGCGACCCAGCCGGCGTCCGGTGCGGGGTCCAGCGGGCCGTACAGGCTGTTGGCGTCAGGCATCGTCGGCCCCCTCCCCGGTCGGCCCCGCCGGGTGGCGGAGCCTGGTCGTCACCGTCGGCGGCGGGTGACCCGGGACGATGCCGGCCCGCCGCTGGTAGTCGGCGACCAGGTCCCGCAGGGCCGGCCCGGTCGGCCGGCGCCCGGGGCGTACGTCGCAGGTGCCGATCTTGCTCTCCTGGATCAGCACGTTCGGATCCAGGGTGATGCCGAACAGGTCGTTGGCCGAGTCGCCGGTCACGATCCCCTCGAAACCGAAGTGGTACGGCAGCCACAGCTGGTGGATCACCCGGCCGTCCACCCGCAACGGGGTGAGCCGGTCGGTGACCAGCACCTTCGCCTCGATCACCGCCCGCCCGCTGACCACGTGCGCCCAGCCCAGGTGGGTCAGGCCCGCCTCGGCGGCGAGCTCCGGCGACACCTCGACGAACATCTCCGGTTGCAGCTCGGCCAGCGGTCGCACCATCCGGCTCATCGCACCGGCGGTGTGGTGCTCGGTGAGCCGGCTGACCGTGAACACGTACGGGAAGACCTGACTGTGCGGCTGCGGCGGGCTCGGGTTCACCGAGTTCACCGGGTGGTCGTAGATCTTGCGGGTCGGGTTGGCCTGCTGCCCGTAGAGCGGGTTGCGCATCGGCGACTCGGCCGGCTCGTAGTGCGTCGGCAACGGGCCGTCGAGCACGCCGCTGGGCGCGTACAGCCAGCCCTTGCCGTCGGGCTGCATGACGAAGGCGTCGTCACCGGCGATCCCCTCCGGACCGGACGCCCCGGCCGGCGGCCGGTACGACGGCGGCTTGGACCGCTCGAAGTCCGGCACGTCGTAGCCGGTCCACTCGCCCCG
This sequence comes from Micromonospora psammae, assembly GCF_036902725.1. Classification (NCBI taxonomy): domain Bacteria; kingdom Bacillati; phylum Actinomycetota; class Actinomycetes; order Micromonosporales; family Micromonosporaceae; genus Micromonospora; species Micromonospora psammae. Next base: position 97,693 of record NZ_JBAKHM010000021.1, read on the forward strand.
CTGCGGGTCCCACCAGACGTAGCGCTTGCGCTCGCTCCACGGGCGGCCCTCCGGGTCGGCGGAGGCGCGGTTGTAGAGCATCCGGCGGTTGGCCGGCCACGCCCAACCCCACTCGGCGGCCACCCAGTCCTGCTCGTGCCGGCTCTTGCGGCGGGCCGCCTGGTTGACGCCGTCGGCGTACACCCCGGTGTAGATCCAGCAGCCGACGGCGGTGGAACCGTCGTCGCGGGCCTCGGTGAACGCGGCGAGCGGGCGGCCCGTCGCCACGTCGTACCCGTTGATCTCGCGCAGCACCGCCTCGGCGCTCGGCTCGGCGTGCGGACCGTGCGTCGGGTATTCCCAGGCCAGGTCGAGCAGCGCCCGGTCGCGGGGCAGGTCGGAGTCGGCCAGCTTCTCCCGCAGCCGGCGGCCCAGGTGGTAGAAGAACCACAGCTCGGAGCGGGCGTCGCCCGGCGGCTCGGTGGCCTTCTCCCGCCACTGCAGCAGCCGCTGGGTCTGGGTGAAGGTGCCCTCCTTCTCCACGTGCGACGCGGCGGGCAGGAAGAACACCTCCGTCCGGCACTCCTGCGGCACGATCTCGCCGGTGGCGACCTCGGGGCCGTTCTTCCAGAACGTGGCGCTCTCGATCATGAACAGGTCGCGGACCACCAGCCAGTCGAGGTTGGCCATGCCGAGACGCTGGGCCCGGCCGTGCGCGGAGCCGACCGCCGGGTTCTGCCCCAGCAGGAAGTAGCCCTTGATCTTGCCGTCGATCATGTTCAGCACCTGCTGATAGGTGCCGTGGTCGCCGGTCATCCGGGGCAGGTAGCCGTAGCAGAAGTCGTTCTCCGGCGTCGCGCTGTCACCCCAGTACGCCTTCAGCAGACTCGCCGCGAAGGACCGCGCGTTGCCCCAGAACCCCTTCTGGCCCGGATGCCGGATGCTGTCCACCCACTCGTCGAAGGTCGGGTGGTCGGCGTGGTGCGGCATCGGCAGGTAGCCGGGCAGCAGGTTGTACAGGGTCGGGATGTCGGTCGAGCCCTGGATGCTGGCGTGCCCGCGCAGCGCCAGCACCCCGCCGCCGGGGCGGCCCAGGTTGCCCAGCAGCAGCTGGATGATCGCCCCGGTGCGGATGTACTGCACGCCCACGCTGTGCTGGGTCCAGCCCACCGAGTAGATCAGGCAGCCGGTGCGCTCCCGGCCGGAGTTCTCCGTCCAGGCCCGGGCCAGCTCCAGGAACTTCTCCTGCGGGATGCCGCAGACCCGCTCCACCATCTCCGGGGTGTAGCGGGCGAAGTGCCGCCGCAGGATCTGGTAGACGCAGCGGGGGTGTTGCAACGTCTCGTCCCGCTGGGTCTCGCCGTGCACCTGGGCGCCGTGCGACTCGTGCCGCAGGCCGGCCGCACTGTCGCGCTCCTTCGCGGTGTGACCGCTGCCGGAGTCGCGCTCGTGGCCCTTGTACTGCCAGGTGTCCTGCACGTAGCTGCCGGTCTCCGGGTCGAAGCCGGAGAAGAAGCCGTCGCCGTCCTCGGTGTCGACGAACTGCTCGCTGATGATCGTCGCGGCGTTCGTGTACGCCAGCACGTATTCCCGGAAGTCGAGCTCGTTCTCCAGGATGTAGCGCACCACTCCGCCGAGCAGCGCGATGTCCGAGCCGGCGCGGATCGGCAGGTACGTGTCGGCCACGGCGCTGGTCCGGGTGAACCGGGGATCGACGTGGAAGACCTTGGCGCCACGGCGCTTGGCCTCCATCACCCACTGGAAACCCACCGGGTGGGCCTCGGCCATGTTCGAGCCCTGGATGACGATGACGTCAGCGTTGGCGAGGTCCTGCTGGAAGTCCGTCGCGCCACCGCGACCGAAGCTGGCCCCCAGACCGGGGACGGTGGCGGAGTGTCAAATCCGGGCCTGGTTCTCGATCTGGAGCGCCCCCATCGCCGTGAACAGCTTCTTGATGAGGTAGTTCTCCTCGTTGTCCAGCGTCGCCCCACCGAGGCTGGAGATGCCCAGCGTCCGGTTCAGCGGCCGGCCCTCGCTGTCGACGTCCTCCCAGGTCTCGGCGCGGGCGGCGAGGATCCGGTCGGCGATCATGTCGAGCGCGACGTCGAGGTCCAGGTCCTCCCACTCCGTGCCGTACGGGCGGCGGTAACGGACCGTGGTCTGCCGCAGCGGGCTGGTGACCAGGCTCTTGCTGGCCGAGCCCTTGGGGCAGAGCCGGCCCCGGGAGATCGGGCTGTCCGGATCCCCCTCGATCTGGGTGACCTGACCGTCCTTCACGAAGACCCGCTGGCCGCAACCGACCGCGCAGTACGGGCAGACCGAGCGGGCGACGCTGTCGGCGGCTTCCGTGCGGGGGGCCAGGCTCGCCGAACGGGCGGACTGCGCCGCGGCGCCCCGGCCCAGCGGGTCGGTGCCGGTGAGCTGACGGTAGACCGGCCAACCCTCGATGAAGGTGCGCAGACCCATCCCCCCGCACCCCCTCCCCGACGTCGCGGAAGCCGACCTCCTGAAGATAGGTCAACGCGGCGGGCGCGGCGAGCCCAGCAGACGATCTTTTCGACGGTGGCGGGTACCGGCGCAGACAGCGCCGCCCCCGACCCTGTCGGGTCGGGGGCGGCGCCCGGGGTGTCGGTGTGCAGGTCGCCTCTCGGCGAGTGGCACGACGCGGCTCCAGCCGAACGGTATTCCGCGAAGGCAATTTAGGTGAGGCCCGGGGACACTGGACACACCGACACCTGACTCAACAGGCTACCCCCACCCGGTGTTCCACCCCCCGGAGTGACCACCGCCACCCTCGCTCGCACCCGACGCCCGCCCCTGGTGCACGCCCTCTTAACCCGGCCGAGCGGGTGGCGCGCCAACTGCTGCACCCCGGACATGTTCTCCGGCTGGGGCATCCGGAAGCTGTGCCGGGAGGAGCCGGCCTACAACGGCCTCGGCTAGCACCTGGGACCCCGGTCCCGACCCCGGTGGCCGCCCTCGCGTCTGCCCCCGATGCCCGTTCTCGGCCCCGACCTCGCACAAGCTCGCGACGCCCATGAAGTTATCGGCATTGTGGATCTCCGAACCCGGCGACAACTTCATGATCATCAGGGCGGGGGTTGGGATTTGGGGACAGTTGTTGTCGTCCCAGCGACAACAACTGTTCACGATCCGCCGAGTCAGACGCCGCTGGCCGGCACCCCAGACTGGGGGTGCCGGCCAGCGGTCGGTTGTCAGTTGTTCCAGTGCTTGGCGACGAGGTCGGCGGCCTGCTGCTCCCACTGTGCGTAGTGGAAGGGGTAGGCCGAGACCTGCACGGTCTGGGCGGCCTCGGTCAGCGGCATGTCCTGCCACCCGTCGACCTGCTTCAGACCCTTCAGGAACGCCAGGGTCGCGTACTCCGGGTCGGTGATCTGCTCCACCGTGCCCCAACCCGAGCTCGGGCGCTGCTGGAACAGGCCCTGCGAGTCGTGGTCGTTGCGCGCACCCAGGTGACCCAGGTTCTCCAGCTTCGACTCCTGCAGCGCGGTCGCGATCGCCACCACGGCGGCGCGCTCGTCCATGTCGGCCTTCTTGGTGGCGGCGATGATCGCCTTGACGTTGGCGGTCTGCTCGGCGTTCAGGTCGATGCGCGACTGCTTGCCCTGCACACCGTGCGGGATCAGCTTGCTGCCCTTGTCGGCCTTGTCGGCCTGCACCACGGCGACGGCCTTCGCCTCCACCGTCGGGGCGGCGTGCGCCTCGGCCATCGGGCCGGCGAAGATGCCACCGGCAAACGCCAGACCAGCGATGCTCAGCATGCCCTTACGCAGAATCATCGAGTTCATCAGAGAAGCTCCATTCGGGGGTTGGCGACGCGTCCCAACGGGGGTCGGGACACGCGCAAGCACCACGATCAGGCGCTCATTCAGAGGAAAAGAAAGTCTTCGACCGGCGGGCCAGCAAGCCGGGGGGCTCGCGTCGCCGGAACTGTTTGTAACGACTACCGGCCGGCCATCATTCCGCCGAAAGCGACGGCGGCTCTCGCCCGTGAGACCGGGCCGGGGGACGTAACGACCACCGGCCTGCCGTCATTCCGCCAAGAGGGGCGGGCCTGCTCGTGTAATCGTCCAGGGGATGTAACGACCGACCGCCTGCCGTCATTCCGCCGGGGGGTGGGCCATCGGGCGGCAGCGCAAGTCACCGCTGCTGCCGTCGTACAGGAGATGTAACGACCCCGGCCCCGCCACGATTCCAGCTTGAGAATGCCGCCGGTCACGGGACGCACCCACCGCCAGCGGACAGGCCGGACGCGCCCCCGGCAAGCCGACACGCTGGAAACGGACAGCCGGCCTGAAACACCCCAGCGGGCGCACGGGCCGCTCTGCCGGCGCCACGGCAACACCCGACCACCGGACCCGCCCGGGACGGCGCACGTATCGCGAGTGGGAAGCGGTGAGCGGTACCGGACCGGTTCGGGGTTACCCTGACAGCATGCAGGCCGTCGTCCCCACCGCGCCCGACCTGGCCCGTCCGGGTCGCCCCGCCGTGGTGGCGCGCACCCTGGCGGAGCTGGCCGGCCCCACCCGGGGCGTGGTGGAGCTGCCGGTGCGGCTGATGTGGAACGCCGACCGTACGTTCGACCTGGCCGACCCGGACCAGCTGCTCTGGATGTACGAGAACGTGCTGCGTGAGACGACCCGCGCCGAGGACCTGCGCCACCTGATCAACGGGCGCACCCTGCGTCGGGTGTGGCGGCGGTTGAACCTGCCCCGGGGCGTACGGCAGGCGTGGGAGAGCCGGCACCGCGGTCTGCGCGCGGCGTGAACCTGCCGCACCTGCACGACTTCTACCGCGAGGTCGCCCGGGTGGCGCTCTCCGCCGCCGGACCGCACCGTTTCGTGCTGGGTGGCGGGATCGCCTGGGCGGCGCACGGCCTGGTCACCCGCCCCACCGAGGACGTCGACCTCTTCGCCGACGTGGAGGGCGCCGCCGCGGCGGCCGCCACCGAGGTACGCGCGGCGCTGGAGCGCGCCGGGTTCACCGTCGCCGACGCGGACCCGGACAGCGATCTCGGTGACCTGTTCGAGGGTTTCGACCGGGACATGAAGGACTTCGTGGTCACCCGCGGATCCCGGCGGATCCGGCTCAGCCTGGCCCGCCTCGACCGGTACCGGTCACCGGTGGTGATGGACCTGGGACCGGTGATGGACGTCCGGGATCTGGTCGCCAACAAGATCGCCGCGCTGGTCAACCGGCGCGAGGTCCGTGACTACATCGACGTGTCGGCGGCGCTGGACCACTACCCGGTCTCCGAACTGCTCGATCTGGCCCGGCAGGTCGACCCGGCGCTCGACGCCGACGACGTCCGGGAGGCCGGACGCTACCTGGACCGGATACCGGACCGACGCTTCGCCCGGTACGGGCTGGACGCCGCGCAGGTCGCCGAGCTGCGGCGGCGACTGGCCGCCTGGCCCCGGTGACCGGCGGCGTCATCCGCCGTGCCCGAGGCTCGGTGTGACGGTCGGGTGACCCGGGGCGCTGGTGGGGTGGAACGGGACGCCTCGGGCCGTTGTGGCAGAAGTGACGGCAGCTGGTTATGGTGCGCAACGGTGCCCACAAGGCGTCCACCCCCATGGAAAGGCATCTCATGACCTCCTCCTCCGGCGCCTCGCGCCGCCAGGTGCTGGCCGTCGCCGCTGCCGCCGCGACCGCCCCCCTGATCGCCAGCGCCCCCGCCCGGGCGGCCGCCGCGGGACCGAAGACCTGGGACCTGACGATCCTCGGCACGTCGGACACCCACGGCAACGTCTACAACTGGGACTACTACAAGGACGCCGAGTACGACGACAGCAGGCACAACGACGTCGGCGTCGCCAAGCTGGCCACCCTGGTCAACCAGATCCGCGCCGAGCGCGAGGGCCGGGCCACCCTCGTCCTCGACGCCGGCGACACCATCCAGGGCACGCCGCTGGCCACGTACTACGCCAAGCAGGAGCCGATCACCGTCACCGGTGAGACGCACCCGATGGCCAACGCCATGAACATCCTGAAGTACGACGCCGTGACGCTGGGCAACCACGAGTTCAACTACGGCCTGCCGTTGCTGGCCAAGTGGATCGAGCAGCTGGGCTTCCCGGCGCTGGCCGCGAACGCGGTCAACGAGGCGACCGGCAAGCCGGCCTACCTGCCGTACGTGATCAAGAAGGTCCGCCTCGGCGGCGCGGACTCCCCCACCATCAACGTGGGCATCCTCGGCCTGACCAACCCGGGGGTGGCCATCTGGGACAAGGCCAACGTCGAGGGCAGGCTGGTCTTCCCGGACATGGTCGAGACGGCGGCGAAGTGGGTGCCGATCATGCGGGAGCGCGGCGCGGACCTGGTCGTCATCTCCGCGCACGGCGGCGACAGCGGCACCTCCAGCTACGGCCCGGAGCTGCCGAACGAGAACCCGGTCACCCTGATCGCCCAGCAGGTCCCGGGCATCGACGCGATCCTCTTCGGCCACGCCCACGCCGAGGTGGTGGAGAAGTTCGTCACCAACACCGCCACCGGCGAGCGGGTGCTGACCGCCGAGCCGTCGAAGTGGGGCCAGCGCCTCACCCGGATGGACTTCACCGTGCAGAAGGTCCGCGGCCGGTGGAAGGTGCTCGCCAAGGGCGCCACCATGCTCAACACCAACACCGTGGTCGAGGACCCGGCGGTCCTCGCGGCTGTGCACGGCCAGCACACCAGGACCGTCGAGTACGTCAACAGGGTCGTCGCGCGGTCCAGCGTGGAGCTCTCCGCCGCCGAGTCGCGCTACAAGGACACCCCGATCCTGGACTTCATCAACCACGTCCAGACCGAGGTGGTCACCACCGCGCTCGCCGGGACGTCGTACGCGGGCCTGCCGGTGCTGTCGATCGCCGCGCCGTTCAGCCGTACCGCGGTCTTCCCGCAGGGTGACGTGCGGATCCGCGACGTCGCCGGGCTCTACGTCTTCGACAACACCCTCGAGGCCGTGGTGCTCAGCGGCGCCGAACTCCGGACCTACCTGGAGTTCTCGGCGAAGTACTTCCGGACCCTGCCGGTCGGCGCGACGGTCGACCCGGCGACCATCAGTGACCCGGCCGTGCCGGACTACAACTACGACGTCGTCTCCGGCGTCGAGTACGACATCGACATCAGCAGGCCGGTCGGCCAGCGGATCACCCGCCTGGTGCTGCCGGGCACCGACACCCCGGTCGCCGACACCGCGCAGTTCGTCGTCGCGGTGAACAACTACCGGCGCAGCGGCGGTGGCAACTTCCCGGGCATCGTGAAGACCCAGGTCTACAACGAGCAGCAGGAGATCCGCCAGCTGCTGATCGACTGGGCGCAGGCCAAAGGGGTCATCGACCCGGCCGACTTCTTCGTGCCGAACTGGAAGCTGGTCCGCGAGGGCGTGCCGGTCCTCTGACCCGTACCGCCGGACGGGCCGTGGGTGCCACACCCACGGCCCGTCCGCGCGTCAGCCGCCCCAGCCGAGCGCGCGCTGGTCGGGGTTGTCGACGGGTTCGGGGTAGTCCCGCCGAGGCTCGGTCTCGCTGAGCTCGACCCGTTCGTCCGGCCGGACGGGCGGGGGCAGCTCGCCGAAGCGAACGTGCCGTAGGAAGCGGTACTCCTCGTCGCTGAACGACGAGCGATCCGGCTCACTCATGACCGCATTGTGCGGCCCCGGTCCACGTCCGCACCAGGCCCGCCCGGCCGGTCACCCGCGCAGGTCGGTCAGCGCCCGCGCCCCCACCCCCGGGCGGCGGGGGCGGATCGGCGGCACCCGGTCCAGCACCGCCAGCGCGGCCCGGACCGGGGGCCGGGCCAGGGCCGTGTCGAAGCTGGCCCGGCCCTGACAGAACCGGACGAACATGGTCCAGCCGGCCGGCGTGGCCAGCAGACCGTGGAAGACGTCCGGGCGACGTTCGAACACCTCCAGCAGGCGGTGTCCCGCGCGCATCGACGGCACCAGTTGATCGCGTACGTCCCGCTCGTAGCGCTCCGGGTCACCGGCGGCGACCGCGGCGCCGGCGAGCGTGCCGGACCGCAGCGCGTAGCTGATCCCCTCCCGGCTCCACGGTTCGAGCAGCCCGGCGGCGTCCCCGACGACCAGCACCCGGCCGCGGCGCAGCGGCGCGTCGTCGGCCCGGCAGCGGGTCAGGTGGCCCGAGTCGTGCTCCGGCTCCACCCCCGACAGACCCAGCCGGTCGACGAAGTCGCGCAGGTAGGCGCGGGTCCGCTCCCCGTCACCGCGGGCGGCGATCACCCCCACGGTGAGGCTCCCGCCCTTCGGGAAGACCCACCCGTACGACCCGGGGACGGCGCCCCAGTCGAGCAGCAGCCGCCCGCGCCAACGCTCCTGCTCGGCGGGCGGGACCGGCAACTCCCGCTCCAGCCCCAGGTCGACCTGCCGGAAACGGACACCCACGTGCCGGGAGGTGACCCCGGCGGAGCCGTCCGCACCGATCACCGTCCGGGCGTGGACGGTGGTCCCGTCGGCCAGGCGTACGCGTACCCCGTCGGGGTCCTGGTCGAGGCCGCGGACGGCGACGCCCTCGCGGACCTCGGCCCCGGCGGTCACCGCGGCCCCGCGCAGCCGATCGTCGAACTCGTCCCGGCGCACCATCGTCACCAGCGGGGTGCGGTGCCGGCGGGTGAAGCCGCGCCGCCCGTCGCGGGTGAACGTCACCCGGTCGACCCGGTCGTGTGCCGGCACCTCGATCCGCCCGGCGACGGCGGAGAGCGACGTGCCGATCAGCCCGCCGCCGCAGGTCTTGTAGCGCGGATGGGTGGCCCGGTCCAGCACCAGCGTGCGGACGCCGCGGGCGGCGGCGACCCGGGCGGCGCAGAGCCCGGCGGGGCCGGCGCCGACGACCACGAGATCCCAGGTGATCACCGTGCCAGCGTAGGGCACGACGCGCCGACCGGCCGCTCACGACCGACCGATCGGGTGGGCATTTCCGGTCGCCCAGGGGGTAACCGGCCGTACCCAGACCGCCCGGCCTTACGGGCGGGTCACGGCAAGGAGGTCAGCATGCAGCAGGTACGACTGTCGGAGGCCGAGGTACGGGTGTACGAGGCGGTGTCCGCGCTGGAGGCGCGGGGCCAGGTGCCGTACCCGGACCTGATCGCCCAGGAGGCCGGGATAACCGAGGAGGAGGTGCACGCCCCGTTGCACCTGCTCACCGAGAAGGACCTGCTGCACCGGGAGGACTCGCCGATGGCCGGACTGGACTTCGGTCCGCGGTGGTGCGCCCGCCAGATGGCGTGAGCCGCCGGTTTGCCGCCAGGGGGCCCGGGTAGCGGTCGGGGATGCCTGATCGCCAACCCGCCGGGAGCGAACCGGGCGACATCCGCCGGTGGCAGGCGCTCGGGGTCGGACTGGTCGCGACGTTCATGACGCTGCTGGACGTCAGCATCGTCAACGTCGCGGTCCCGTCGATGGACGAGGCGCTCGGCGCGAGCCCCAGCGACCTGCAGTGGGTGCTCTCCGGGTACGCGCTGACCTTCGGTCTGGTGCTGGTGTCCGCCGGCCGGCTGGGCGACGCCCGGGGGCGACGTACCGCCTTCGTGGTGGGCGTCGCCCTGTTCACCCTCACCAGCGCCCTCGCCGGGCTGGCCCGGTCCCCCGGTTGGCTGGTGGCCGCCCGGCTGATGCAGGGCGCCGCGGCGGGCCTGGTCAACCCGCAGGTCACCGGCCTGGTCCAGCAGCTGTTCCGGGGCTCCGAGCGGGGTCGCGCCTTCGGACTGCTCGGCGCCACCATCGGCGTCTCGACAGCGGTCGGTCCGCTCCTCGGCGGCCTGCTCATCCACCTGGGCGGCGCGGAGCACGGCTGGCGCTGGGTCTTCTTCGTCAACGTCCCGGTCGGCGTCGTCGCGGTGGTGCTGGGGTGGCGGCTGCTGCCCGCCCGCCCGGCGGGGCAGCCCGACCGGCACCGACTCGACCCGGTCGGGGTACTGCTGCTCGGCGCCGGGGTGCTGCTCCTGCTGCTGCCGCTGGTGCAGCGGGAACAGTGGCACAGCCCGTGGAAGTGGGCACTGATTCCGGCCGGCCTGCTGGTGCTGGTCGCCTTCGGGCTCTGGGAACGCCGGTACGCCCGGCAGCAGACCCCCCTGTTCGACCTGCGGCTGTTCACGCTCCGCTCGTACACCCTCGGCGCGGTGATCGCGCTGGTCTACTTCGGCGGCTTCACCGCCATCTTCTTCGTCTTCACCCTGTACCTGCAGAACGGCCTCGGGTACAGCGCCCTGGTCGCCGGCCTGGCGATCACCCCGTTCGCGCTCGGCTCGGCGCTGGCCTCCGCGCTGGGCGGCCGGCTGGTCAACCGGTTCGGCCGACCACTGGTGGGCATCGGCCTGCTCGTGGTGGTGGTCGGTCTCGCGGCGGTGGTGCTCGTGCTACGCGGCTCGCCGGCCGGCTCCGTACCGCTGCTGACGGCGGTGCCACTGCTGCTCGCCGGCCTCGGCAGCGGCCTGGTCATCACCCCGAACCAGACCTTGACCCTGGCCCAGGTGCCGGTGCCGCAGGCGGGCAGCGCGGCCGGGATGCTCCAGACCGGCCAACGCATCGGCTCGGCCGCCGGGATCGCCGCCGTCGGGTCGCTCTTCTTCTCGTCCCTGGCGAGCAGCGGTGGGCAGTGGTCGGCCGCCTTCCGGCACTCCCTGCTGCTGGCCGGCGGCATCATCGCGCTCGCCCTGGTGGCGGCCGTGGTGGACATCGTCCTCAACCTCGACCGCCGCCGCTGAGGCGGCCCCACCGACCCCGCCGCTGTTCGCGGCGCTCCCGCCCTCGTGCGCGCGCCCCGGCACCGGCACCGGCACCCACCCCGGTGATCATGAAGTTATCGGCGATGTGGATCTCCATTTCTGCCAACAACGTCATGATCACCGGGGTGCGGGTGGGCGGAGACGCCGCTGGCCGGCACCCCGAGGTTGGGGTGCCGGCCAGCGGTCTGTCTTGGTGGGTCAGTTGTTCCAGTGCTTGGCGACGAGGTCGGCGGCCTGCTGCTCCCACTGTGCGTAGTGGAAGGGGTAGGCCGAGACCTGCACGGTCTGGGCGGCCTCGGTCAGCGGCATGTCCTGCCACCCGTCGACCTGCTTCAGACCCTTCAGGAACGCCAGGGTCGCGTACTCCGGGTCGGTGATCTGCTCCACCGTGCCCCAACCCGAGCTCGGGCGCTGCTGGAACAGGCCCTGCGAGTCGTGATCGTTGCGCTCACCCAGGTGACCCAGGTTCTCCAACTTCGACTCCTGCAGCGCCGTCGCGATCGCCACCACCGCGGCGCGCTCGTCCATGTCGGCCTTCTTCGTCGCCGCGATGATCGCCTTGACATTCCTGGTCTGCTCGGCGTTCAGGTCGATGCGCGACTGCTTGCCCTGCACACCATGCGGGATCAACTTGCCACCCTTGTCGGCCTTGTCCGCCTGCACCACGGCCACCGCGACAGCCTTGGCCTCGACCGGGGCGGCGTGAGCCTCGGCCACCGGACCGGCGAACACGCCACCGGCAAACGCCAGACCAGCGATGCTCAGCATGCCCTTACGCAGAATCATCGAGTTCATGACAGAAGCTCCATTCGGGGGTTGGCGACGCGTCCCAACGGGGGTCGGCACACGCGCAAGCACCACGATCAGGCGCTCAAGGAATCCAAAGGAAAAGTCTTCGATCGGCGGC
>NZ_JBAKHM010000022.1:0-105033 GCF_036902725.1 Micromonospora psammae
TCCGACTTGCGGCGGTCGGGCTGGGCGCCGCGCCCCGGGCCGGCTCGCCCGGGGTGGCCGGCGCCTGGGCGGCGGGGACGTCCGGGGCGGCCTGGCCGGCGCCGGGGGCGCCCTTGAGCACCACCAGCACGGTGGTGCTGGCGGCGAGACCGGTGACCGCGAGGAGCGCGCGACGCATCAGGTGGTGCCTTCCTACAGCTCGAAGGGGGCGAGGTGGATCTGCCGGCGGGGCACGCCGGCGGCGCGCAGCGCCCGCACCGACTCCGCCACCAGCCCGGACGGGCCGCACAGGTAGACGTCGCGGCGAACCAGGTCGGGCACCAGTCCGCGCAGCCCCTCGGGGCTCATCACCTGGCGCGGGCCGGGATCGTCGCGGCGGCCGACGACGTACCAGACGGAGGTGTGCCGGGCCTGCGCCAGCCAGTCCAGTTCGTGGTGCAGCAGCACGTCGGCCGGCGTACGGGCGCGGTAGATCAGCGCGGCGCCGGGCGGCAGCTCCTCCAGCATCGCCCGGAGCGGGGCGATGCCGCTGCCCCCGGCGATCAGCAGGGCCCGCTCCCGGGTGCGGTGCGCGGCGGTGAAGGTGCCCGACGGGCCCTCCGCCCAGACCCGGGTGCCGGCGTCGAGGTCGCGCAGGTCGGCGGTGTGCCCGCCGACCACCTTGACGGTCAGCCGCAGCCAGCGGCCGTTGGCGGCGGCGGAGAGCGAGAACGGGTGCGACTGCCACCAGCAGCCCGGGGTGAGGAAGCGCCAGCGGAAGTACTGCCCGCCGAGCATGTCCAGCTGGTTGAGGCGCCGGCCGGTCAGGTAGATGGAGACGGTGTCGGGGCTCTCCGCCACCACGTCGGCGACCCGCAGCCGGTGCCGCAGGTTGAGCCGCAGCGGAGCGACCACCCGACCCCAGACCAGGGCGGCGACCACCAGCAGGTACGCGGTGATCCAGCCGGTGCGCACCGGTCCCGGGGAGTAGAGCTGGGCGCCGTTGCTGAACTGGTGGGCGTAGCCCAGCAGCAGGGCGAGGTAGCTGGTCAGGTGCAGGTGGTACCAGAGTTCGTAGGGCATCGCCCGACGGATCGCCCGGATGCCGGTGAAGCCGACCGCCACCATGATGCCGGCCGCGACGAACGCGGAGACCATGTCCTCGTAGTCGCGCAGCAGCGCGCCGACCTGGCCGGGGACCGAGTTGCCCTCCACCTTCGCGTAGCCGACGGTGAGCAGCGACAGGTGCGCCAGCACCGCGACCAGCAGGGTCGCGCCGACGTCCCGGTGCAGTTTGGAGATCCGCTCGCCGCCGAGCGTGCGTTCCAGCACGCCGAGGCGGCTCATCATCAGCACCTGGACCAGCAGCAGGTAGCCGGCGACCAGGCCGGTGATCCGGCCGCCCGCGGTGAGCACGTCGGCGGTGCCGGCCAGCGAGCCGGCCGGGGTGTCCAGCCACCAGGGCAGCACGGCGGCCACCAGGCCGAGCCAGAAGAGCGCCGCCAGGGCCCGCCGCCCGCCCGGCCCACGGCGTGGCAGCGCCGGGGGCAGAGGCGGGGGCGGGGGTACGGGGGCAGCCGAACGGCCGCCGTGCGGGAGCTGGCTCCCGCCACGACGGCCGGCGGCGTGGAGGTCCTGGTACGTCACGCGTAGAGCTTCATGGGGGTGTACTTCTGCCTCGGGAAGATCTTGTCCACCTCGGCGTTGGTCAGGCCGAACCGGCCCTGCGCCACGGCTCCGTAGACGTTGAACATGTTGTTGTACTCGGGTACGTCGCCGGAGTCCAGATCGTTCAATCCGTTCCAGTTGCCGAGCAGCGATCCGGCGAGCTTGCGGCCGGACAGGATGGTGACCACCCCGCCGTGGCCGTGGTCGGTGCCGCCGCCGTTGGAGGCGACCCGGCGCCCGAACTCGCTGGACACCATGATCGTCACGTCGGCGGACTCGTCGCCCAGGTCGGTGAAGAACGCGGCCATCGCGTTCGCCAGCTCGGTCAGCCGCTGGTGCAGCTGACCGCCCTCCCGGGTGCCCTGGTTCTCGTGGGTGTCGTAACCACCCATGCCCACCGTGGCGACCCGGACGTTCGCCCCGCCCTTGATCAGCTGGGCGAGCTGCTGGAACGCGCCACCGACGCCCTCGTACCGGACGCCCTCGGCCGGCTGGTACGGCTTGGCGGCGAGCCGCTGCGCGGTCGCCAGCGCGCCCATGCCGTCGAGCACCGCCTCCTCCACCGGGTGGTTGATCCCGGTGAAGAGGCCACGGATGGCCTTCTCGGTGGCCGCCCGGTACCTGTCGTCGCCGTTGAGCCGCAGCGAGCCGACGCTGTTGAGCGAGATCGCCCCGTTGTTGCCCACCAGCGACCGGGGCAGGGTGCTGCCGATGCCGACGCTGCGGAACGCGGTGCCCTTGCCGAGCGTGTCGACCAGGCCGTCCAGCCAGCCGCGGCCGCCGGTCTCGCTGGGCAGGCCGCCCAGGTTGCAGGCGTCGGCCGCCTGGAAGTGGCTGCGGGACAGCCGCTCGTCGGAGACCGCCGGGATGAAGCCGAGCTGACCGGCCTTGAGCCACTGCTCCAGCGGCTTGAACGCGCTGGTCAGCTTGAAGCCGCGGCCCACGGCCAGCGAGTCGTCACCGAGCAGCAGGTCGGGCCGGGCCTTGCCGAGCACCGGGTCGTCGGCCGGGGCGACCACGCTCAGACCGTCCAGCCCGCCGTAGAGGAAGACGTGGATGAGCGTGCCGGTCTTGGTGGCGGCGAACGACGCCGAGGTGGTGACGAACTGGGCGGTGGCCAGCGCGGTGGCGGTGGCGGCGGCGCCGGCGACGAAGGTCCGCCGGGTCACGCCGCGACCGTCCTGCTGGGCCTCCTCCAGGTCCTCCAACCGGCGGTAGCGGTCCCGCTCGGCGGCGTTCTCGGCGGCGACGACGTCCGCCTCGGCGCGCAGCAGCGCCTCGGCCGGGTTGTCGGCCAGCCGCCGCAGGTCGGGGCATTCGGGGTGCAGGGGGAACGTGTGCACAGTCTTCTCCATCGGGTGCCTCACCGGAGGTGGTGCTGGGGGGAAGCGAGGATCGCCCGCGCGACGGCGGTGATGGCCCCGTTGAACGTGGCGTCGACCTTCGCGGTCGCCGGCACACCGGCGACGCCGAGGATCAGGTTCTTCTCCTTGGCGCTGAGCTTCTGGTGCACCAACCGCTGGGCCAGCGCGTCCACGTACGCCCCGGCGGTCGCCGGCGGCTTCGCCACCAGCTTCTCCGGCTTGGTGAACGTGAACTGGGTGCGGTAGCCGGCGACCAGCTCACCGGCCTCGTTCCAGCCGTTGACCATCGTGCCGGCGGAGGTCCAGGCGACGTAGACGTCCGGGTAGCCGTCCGGGGTGGGCTGACCCAGCGGGTAGTGGCCCAGCTCGCGCAGCTTGTCCTGGATCTGCCGCAGCCCCTGGGCGAACGCGGTGCGCCCGCTGTCGCCCTGCTTGAACCCCGGCGCGGCCTCCGGCGAGACGCCGAGGGTCCGGTAGGTGGCGACCAGGTACTCCATCGGTCGGCGCACCTTCTGCCCCACCGACGCCCAGAACTCCGAGGAGCTGAAGAGCGTCATCAGCAGCGGCTTCACCATGCCCTTGTTGATCGTGTACGTCTTGGCCAGCCGGTCCACCAGGGACTTCGGCGGGGTGTCGGAGACGAACCGGGTGGCCAGGCTGCGCGCCACGTACTGGGCCGTCGACGGGTGCAGCGCGATGTAGGTGAGGTACGCGTCGATGACCTGGTCGGCGGTCTTCGGGTCGGCGGAGTTGTTCGGGTGGCTGAACCCGAGGATCTTCACCTTGCCCAGGTAGTGCCGGTCCGGGCGGAAGACGTACTCCCCGTCGTTGACGCTGCGGCCGGTCTGCAGCAGGGCCGCCTGCCGGACGTCCTTCTCGGTGTAGCCGCCGTCGACGCCGACCGAGTAGAGCTCCAGGTTCTCCCGGGCGAGGTTCTCGTTGACCGCCTTCGCGCTGGAGTCGACCTGGTTCAGGTAGAGCAGCAGCGCGGGGTGCTTGTTCGCGGCCACCAGCATGTCCGGGTAGCTGCCCAGGGCGTGCTTGCGGATGACGTCGCGGTCGAAGGAGTTGCGGTACACCTCGCCGCCGTCGAAGTCGCCGGCGACGTGCAGGAAGTCGTTCCAGAAGTCGACCATGACCTCGAAGAGCTGCCGCTCCGACCAGATCTGCCGGGCGAGGGTGGCGTCCACCATCTCCCGCTCCGGCTGCGCGCCCCGCTCGTTGAGCTGGTCGCGCTGGTCGCGCAGCTGGCGGGTGCTCAACTTGAGGGTGGGCAGGTCGGCCAGCTTCAGCTCGGCCCGGCTGGGGGCGATCTTCTCCGGGTCCAGCTGCGCGCGGAGCCAGCCGTCGATGCCCATCCGCTTGATGTCGGCGAGCACCTTGGGCGTGGCGCCGAAGGTGGCCCGGCTGGCGAGGTGCCGGATCGGGTCCTTCGCGAGGACCGTCTTCACCGTCACCGGGGTCTCCGCGGCGGCGGCGGCCGGGCCGGAGAAGGTGCGGCCACCGGCGGGGGCGTTCTTCTTCAGCGCCGCGCCGGCCCGGGAGCCCATGTAGCTCTCGTTCTGCTCGGTGTAGGTGCGCACCGTGCTCGGCTGCTGGCCGCTGGGACGCGCGGCGGTGCCGTCGGTGACGGTGGTGCCGGTGGCGTCGCCGGCGATCCGCACCTCGTCGCCGCCGAACAGGCCACGGACCTGGGGGCTCATCCCCAGCGCGACGCCGCCGGCGACCACGGCGGCGGTGCCGCCGATCGCGACGAGGGCCCGCCGCCGGCCCACCTGGTCACCACCACGGTCGCCGTTGTCGTCCAGGTTGGGCAGTCCGGTGCCGGCGGGCTGCTGGAACGACTGCCGGCCGAGCCCCTGCGGACCGACCCACTGCGGCCCGCGGGCGGGCTGCGGGGCGGGGTGTCCGGCGTGGACGTACTCGCCGTGCGGGGCGCTCTGGCCGCCGTACGGGTGGGCGGTCTGGTAGCCGTACGGCGTGGCGCCGGGCACATCGCGGTATCCGTCCGCGGTGGGGTGCTGTCGCCCGTCCCAGCCGCGGTCGTCCCGCGCTCGGCGTGGTGGCACATTCTGGTCGGCCATGTACCAATCCCGTTTTCTTCAAGGCGCCGACACGCTGCGACCGGGGCGGGGCGGAGGGTGCGGCGACTGTTGCCTGAGGAGTTGCTACGGGAAAGTAGCCAAGGGGTTCGACGCCTTCAAGGCGCTCGATCGCTCGCCGGGACCGCACTTAAGCCAGTACTCAGCACGTCGCGCCGCGGGTGGATTTGGGCCGGGCCGGGCACGGACGTCCGGAGCAGGCACGACACGTACGCCGACGGCCCGGACGTAACGTTTGGCCCTAACGCGGCGCTGATGGCGCCGTTCACGGGCACAGGGAAACTTAAGGAACGGATAAGCCTGCGCTGAGGTCGCCGCGAGGTCCGGGGCGGGTCGCGGCAGGCGGCGAAGTAGCAGCGACGCGAGGGCGTGAGCCGCCGCCGCAGCGGGTAAGCCGCCGTACCGCTGAAGCCGTGAGGGGAAGGCACCGCCATGCTCAGCAAAGAGGATCAGCGCAGATTCGACCAGATCACCCGCCAGCTCCGGGAGAGCGATCCGAAGTTCTTCGCGAGACTCGACCATCGGGCGCGAGCCCGACGTGGACGGCTGCTGATGCTGCTGACGATCGTGCTCTGGGCGTCGCTGCCGGCGATGACCGTGCTGGCCGGACGGATGGCCGGCGCGATCTGCGCCGTGGTGTTGGCGGTCAACGCCGGTCTCATGTGGCGCTTCCGCCGCCGCTGGCTGTGACACCGCCGGCTCTGCCACGCCGCAGGTCCTGGACAGCCGGCGCTCGTCTGGACCGCCAGCTGTCCAGGATCCGGCGGGCACGCAACCGCACCGGCTCGCCGCGCTCCACACCGGCCCCGGTGTGACCACCGCGGTCCTCGTGCCCGGTGCGCTCCTCGTGCCCGGTGCGCTCCTCGTGCCCGGTGCGCTCCTCGTGCCCGGCCGCGGCCATCGTCCGGTGCGGACCTCGTATCCGGGCCCTCCTGTCCGCTGCGACCCACGTCCGGCGCGGCCCGCGTGTGCGGCCCTGACGTCCGGTGCGACCGCATCCAGTGTGCCTTTGGACCTGATGACGCGAACGACTCACGCGGCCCTCGCGTCCGCTGCGCCCTTTGGACCTGATGACGCGAACGACTCACGCGGCGCGCGATTGGGTGAGTCGTTTACGTCATCAGCTCCAAAGCGTCCGGAACAGTGATGGCCGACGACCTGAATCCGGCCCCGCCGTCGCGCCACACGGCGGCGGGGCCACGCAGGCCGGGGCCCGCAGCCAGCTTCGCGCCGGCCAGGCTCGCGCAGGCCAGGCCAGCAGGCCGGGTTCGCGCAAACCAAGCCAGCAGGCCAGGCTCGCGCAAGCCGGGTCAGCAGGCCGCACCGCGCAGGCAGGCGGGCGCGGTCAGGATCCGTCGAAGGTCCGGTACGCCCGGCGCAACCGCTCCAGCAGGCCCGGACCACCGATCGCCGGGGCGGGTGCGCCGAGCTGCCGGAGCAGCAGTTCCGCCCCGGTGGCCAGGGTGGGCGGCCGGTCCGGCAGCGGCACGGGCGGCAGCCAGAAGCGGTCGACCGCCTCGTCCAGCGCCGCGGCGGGCAGGTCCGCGAGCACCCGCGCCGCCCCGGCGGCCGGTGGCGGTTGCGCTGGTGGCGCCGCCTTGTCCGCCGGTGCCCGGCCGGACGCCTCCGGTACCGCGTCCGCAGTAGAGGGCGGGGTCACGCCAGCGCCGGCGCGCAGCGCGCGGAGCCGGTCCAGCAGCTCGGCCCGGCTGCGGCCACGCCAGTGCAGCAGCTGGAACGGGTCCGCGTCGAACGCCTCGGCGAGCAGGTAGAAGGTCGCCGCCAGGTGCTTGCACGGCACCGCGAAGTCGGGACAGCTGCACCGCTGGGTCAGCTCTGCCACCCCGGCCGGGAAGAGCGGCGCGCCCGCCTCGGCGAAGACCTCCTCCAGCTCGGCCGGGAGGTCACCGGCGAGCAGCCGGGCGCTGAAGAACGCCTGCCCGGCCAGCTCCCGCTCGACCCGCTCCCACAGCGCCGGGGGGAACGGCGCCAACGCGATGTCGACCCGGTACGGCTCGGCCCGGGAACCCTGCACGGTGGCCTCGACCCGGCCGGGCTTGACGTCGAGCCGGAGCACCTGGCCGCGCCGCGCGTACGACCGGCCCCGGGTCAGCCGGGTGCCGAGGGCGAAGGACTCGAGCACCTCCAGGAAACGCCGCGACCACCAGGAGACGCCGATCGCTCCCCGGGTGCTCCGCGCCTTCAGGCCACCGTCGACCCGGCGTGGCCGGCCGAAGTCGGCGAACCGACCACCGGCCGCGCCGCCGTCGGGGCCCGGGGCGCCGTCGGGGCCCGACCCGTCGTCGTCGGGGCGGGGTACGGCGGGGCGGGTCACTCGACCACCGCCCCGGCCTCCAGCGCGAACAGCTCCCGCAGCTGGGCGGTGGAGAGTTCGGTGACCCACTGCTCGCCACTGCCCACCACGGACGCGGCCAGGCCCCGCTTCTCGGAGATCATCGCGGCCACCTTCTCCTCGACGGTCCCGGCGCAGACGAACTTGCGCACCTGCACCCGCCGGCGCTGACCGATCCGGAACGCCCGGTCGGTCGCCTGGTCCTCCACCGCCGGGTTCCACCACCGGTCGACGTGGACGACGTGGTTGGCCGCGGTCAGGGTGAGCCCGGTGCCGCCGGCCTTGAGCGAGAGGACGAAGAGCGCCGGGCCGTCCGGGGACTGGAAGCGGGTGACCATGGCGTCCCGGTCGGCCTTGCCCACACCGCCGTGCAGGAAGAGCACCTCGCGGCCGAACCGGGCCGACAGGTGACCGCGCAACATCCCGCCGAACTCGGCGTACTGGGTGAAGAGCAGGGCCTTCTCCCCGGCGGCGAGCACCTCGTCGACGATCTCCTCCAGCCGTTCCAGCTTGCCGGAGCGCCCGGGCAGCGCCGACCCGTCGCGCAGCAGCTGCGCGGGGTGGTTGCAGACCTGCTTGAGCCGGGTCATGGTGGCCAGCACCAGGCCGCGCCGCTCCATCCCGTCGCTGGACTCGATCTTCGCCAGCATGTCGTCGACGATCGCCCGGTAGAGCGAGGCCTGCTCGGCGGTCAGGTTGCAGAGCACCTCCATCTCCAGCTTCTCCGGCAGGTCGGAGATGATCGAGGAGTCGGTCTTGAGGCGACGCAGCACGAACGGGCCGGTCATCCGGCGCAGCCGGGCCGCGACCTCGGCGTCGCCGTGCCGCTCGATCGGCACCGCGTACGACTGCCGGAAGCTCGACGCCGGGCCGAGCAGCCCCGGGTTGGCGAACTGCATGATCGACCAGAGGTCGGCCAGCCGGTTCTCCACCGGCGTACCGGTGACCGCGACCCGGTGCCGCGCGGGCAGCGCGCGGACCGCCTCGGCCTGCCGGGTCGAGGCGTTCTTGATCGCTTGCGCCTCGTCCACCACCACCCGGTGCCAGCCCACGGAGGCCAGCTCGACGGCGTCCCGGGCGGCCACCGAGTAGGTGGTCAGCACCAGGTCGGCGGCGTGCACCGCCTCGGTGAACTCCGCCCCCCGGGCCCGCTCCGCGCCGTGGTGCACGTGGACGCGCAGCCCCGGCGTGAACTTCGCCGCCTCCCGCTGCCAGTTGCCGACCAGCGACATCGGGCAGACCAGCAGGGTCGGTCCGGCCTCCGGCGGGTCCCCGGCCAGCAGGGCGAGCAGCTGCACCGTCTTGCCCAGCCCCATGTCGTCGGCGAGCACCCCGCCGAGCCCGAGCGACTGGAGGAAGGCCAGCCAGGCCAACCCCCGCCGCTGGTACGGCCGCAGGGTGCCGGTGAAGCCCGGCGGCGGGTCCAGCGGGGTGAGTCGCCGCTCGGCCTGACCGGCGAGCAGATCACCCAGCGGGCCGTCGGCGGTCACCTCCAGCACCGGTAGCGCGTCGGGTTGCTCCGCCCCGGCCAGGCCCATCCGGAGCAGGTCGGCGACGGTCAGCTCGCCGGAGGAGCGGAGCAGCCGCAGACCGGCGGCGAGCCGCTGCGGGTCCAGCTCCACCCACCGGCCGCGCAGCCGTACCAGTGGGGTCTTCAGCTCGGCCAGCGCGGCCAGCTCGTCCTCACCGATGGTCTCGTCGCCGAGCGCCACCTCCCAGCGGTAGTCGACCAGCGCGTTCAGCCCCAGCCCGCCGGAGCTGGTGGTCACCGTGCCCGGCGCGGTGCGGCTACGGGCCTGCAACCGGGCGCCGAGCCGCGCCGACGGCCGCCGCCACCAGGACGGCAGCAGCACGCCGAAACCGGCGGCGTGCAGCACCGGTGCGCCGTCGCGGAGAAACCGGTGCGCGCCCTCGACGTCCAGCTCCAACCCTTCGGGGGCGGGGGTACGCAGCGCGTCGTCCAGCTCCGGCCAGAGCCGCCCGGCCCGGCCCAGCTCGGCCAGCAGGGTCTCCTGCGGGCTGTCCAGCCGGCCGACCAGCCCCGGCACGGTCTCCGGCGCCCGCCACACCTGTCCGGCGTCGACGTGCAGGCCCGGCTCGTCGGCGGCCTGGAGGCCGAACTCGATGCGCCAGCGGCCGGCCGGACGGACCACGGTCGCGGGGTCGGCCGGCACCACCACCAGCGGATCGACGACCTCGTCCTCCGCCGGCTCGACCAGCCGGAAACTGGCCCGCACCGCGCCGCCCGCGGCGTCCCGCTGCCAGGCGTCCAGCTCGGCGCGGAGGGTGGCCAGCGCGTCCGGCTCGGCGGTGAACGCGCGGTCGGTGCCGGTCAGCGCGGTCAGCCAGCCCGCCACCGCGCCGATCCGCCGGCCACCCCGGGCCAGGTCGGTGTCGGAGAGGACGACCCGGGCAGCGGCGTCGGTCAGGGCGTCCAGCGCGTCCGCCACCAGCGCGCCCGGCCCCGGGCCTCCGGGCCCGGCACCGACGCCGGCCCGGCCAGCCACGCCGGCCCGGCCAGCCACGCCGGCCCGGCCAGCCGCAACGCCCCGGTCGGCCACGAACCGGTCCGCGGCGCCGGCCGGATCAGCGCTGGTGGCGGCGCGGGCGGCCGGGGGCAGGGCCAGCGCCAGCGAGCGCGCCCAGCCGGCGTCGGCCCCGGTGAGCAGCGGTCGCCAGGCCGCCCAGGCCCTGACGTGGTCGCCGGCCACCCCGTCGGGCTGGCCCGTGGCCGGGTGCGGCTGGTCGGTGAGGACGGGCAGCAGCCGGCCCCGGGCGACCAGGTCGACCGCGAAGTCGGCCAGGCCGGCGAGGTGGCGCAGGGTGGCCCCGGGCACCGCGGCGCAGGTGCCGAGGGCGCGCAGCAGGGTCAACGCGTCGTCCGGGGCGTACCTCAGGACGGGGACGCGCCAGCCGGCCAGGGTGACCGGACCGCGGACCGGTTCGGCGACGCGGACCAGCTCCGGTGAGTCCAGCGGTGAGCCGGCGCGGGTGGGGAGGGTGAGCAGCGCGGACCCGGCCTCGGCCGGGACGTCGCCGAGCACGGCGGCCAGGGTGGCGTGGTCCGCCGCGTACGGGTGGGGACGTTCTCGTGGGGCGCGACCGGGACGGCGCGGGGCCCGGGCCGGCAGCGAGCTGTCCTCCGCCCAGACCGCCAGACCGGCGCCGACCAGCCACAACCCGTGGATGACCAGCACACGCTCCCCCTCGTCGACGCCCGGTGCCAGGATAGGCGGCGGCCGGCTACCGTCGGCGCCATGGTCGACCTCCTCGTGATCGGCGGGCTGGGGGTGGATCTACGGGTACGGGTGCCGGAGATCCCGCTGCCGGCCGCCGATTCGCTCACCGTTCTCCCGATCGACTTCCGGATCGGCAACACCGGCGCCGGGGTGGCCCTGGCCGCGGCCGCGCTCGGGCTGCGGGTGGCGGTGGTCGACGTGCTCGGCGCCGACCCGGCCGGGGAGGTGGTCCGCGCCGCGTTGGCCCGCAGCACGGTCCGGTCGGTGCTGGCCGACGACCCCGGGGGTACCCGCCGGTCGGTGAACCTGGTCGACCCGACCGGGCGGCGGATGTCGCTCTACGACCCCCGGCCCTGGAACGGCGGGGACCCATTCCCGCCGGACGAGCTGGCGGAGCTGGTCCGGGAGGCCGCGCACGTCCACGTGTCGATCATGGATTGGGCGCGGGACCGGCTGCCGGTGCTGCGCGACGCGCTGGCCGACCACGCCGCGCTCTCCACGGACCTGCACGACTGGGACGGCGGGAACCACCGGCCGTTCGCGGAGGCCGCCGACCTGGTCTTCGTCAGCGGCGTACGGCTGGGTGACCGGGCCGCCGCCCTCGCCGCCGGGCTGGCGCCCCGCACGGTCGTGGTGACCCGGGGCGCGGACGGCGCCGACCTGCACCCGGGTGACGGCACGTGGACCCCGGTTCCGGCCACCGTGCCGCCCGCGCCGGTGGTGGACACCAACGGCGCCGGGGACGCCTTCGCCGCCGGCCTGATCGCCGGCCGGCTGCGGGGCGCGTCCCTGCCGGAGGCGGCGCGGTACGCCGCGCGGGTGGCCGCCGCCGCCTGCACCCACGACGGCATGGAGTACCCGCCCGGCCTGCTGCCGCGCCCCTGACGCGGAACGGCGGCCCGCTGCCCCGGCAAACCCTGCGAGGCGGCGGCCGCCGGGGCAGGATGGGCGCATGGCATCAACGGTGAGGATCCCCCTGGCGGACGGCCCGGCCGACGGCGAGACGATCGACGTGGAACTGGACCCCAACGACCGGCCGCCGCTGACCCACCACCACCTCGGCCCGGAAGGGCTGGCCGACGCCCAGATCTACGAGCTGGAGTCGGCCGGGGGCGACCAGCAGTGGTGCTACCGCTGGCGCGGGCCGGCGGTCTGAGCCGACCTCCCGGCCGACCTGCGGCCCGGTCAGGCGGTCATCCTGGTCAGGGATCGGGTGCGCAGGCTCTCCAGCACCGCCCGGGTGACCTGGGAGGTGCCGCGGGCCTCGTCGCAGACCTCGGCGACCCGTTGGGCGGTGGCCGCCGCGCGGGCCTCGCGCTCGTCCCAGAGCTGGTCGACCTCGGCCAGCAGCGGCCCCTCGACCTCCCGTTCCACCCCGCGCAGCGCCGGCACCCCGAGCCGCTGGGCCAGGTCGAAGACCTTCCCGGCGTACGGCAGCGGCAGGAACGGCGTGCCCACCATCGCCGCGAAGATCAGGAAGTGCAGCCGCATGCCGACCGCCAGGTCGAAGTGCTTCATCAGGCCGAGCACCTGCCGCGGTGAGTAGTCGCCGTGCAGGACCCGCCCCCGGTCGGCGGCGACCATGTGGGACATCACGCCGTGCGAGTGCCGGATGTCGTCGCGCTCCATCGGCACGAAGAGCACGTACGCGTCGATCCGGTGCACCAGGAAGTCGCTGATCTGGGCGAGCAGCCGGTGGTACCCGTCGACGTCGAGCCGCTCGGCGGCCCGGCCGGGTTCCCGGACGCTCAGCCCGACCAGCCGCTTGCCGGCGGGCACGCCCTCCTCGCGGAGCAGCCGGGTGGGAAAGTCCTCCGGTTGGAGCAGGAACGCCGGGTCGGCGGTGACGGTGATCGGGTTGAGCAGCCCCGCCTCCTCCAGCACCATTCGGGACTCCTGGTCCCGTACGGTCACCTGGGTGGCGCCGGCCAGGGTCTCCCGCACCATGCCGGTGTCCACGGCGTCGGAGAGCGGCCCGACCCCCACCGCGTAGGTGAGCAGCGGCAGGCCGCGTTCCTGGGCGACCCGGACGACCCGCAGGTAACGGCGGGCCTCCCGGTCGTACAGGATGCCGCCGCCGCCCAGGATGAGCAGGTCCAGTTGGGCCAGCACCTCGGCGGAGTCGACCCGGCTGACCCCTTCCCAGGGCACCGCCTCCACGTCCGGGTGGGCCAGCGCGGTGTGCGCCGGGTTGCGGGAGAACACGATGATCCGGGCGTGGGGCTCCTGGGCACGCAGGTCGTCCAGCAGGCCGGTGAGGATGGCCTCGTCGCCGAGGTTGCGTCCGCCGTACGAGCCGAGCACACCGATGGTCAGTCCGGCGCCGTCTGTCATGCCTCACTCCTCCCCGGGGGTGTCCGGGGCGGGTTCCCGCTGGCCGCGGCGCCATACCTCAGGCGGGGGCGAGCAACCGGGACACCAGGGCGGAGACCACCTCGTCGGGGTGGAACCCGGCATCGATGCTCGTGCTGAGCAGGTCGAGCAGGAGGCCGTCCATCGCGTAGTGCAGGAGCGCGACCTCGAACGCCCCGCCGGGCAGGCCGGCGGCGACGTGGAAGGCGACGTCGTCGCGGTAGCCGCGGCGCAGGGTGTCGCCCAGGATCCGGGCCAGGCCGGGCCGCCGGACCGCCTCCAGGCGCAGTTCGATCAGCGCCCGGGTCAGCTCGGGCTGGGCGGTGGTGCGCTCGACGATGTAGCGCACGTAGTCGGTGACCAGTTCCAGGGACGGTTCGCGGGCGCCCAGCTCGGCCAGCCTCCCGTCGTCCGGGGCGAACCGTTCCATGATCCGCTCGCCGAGCGCGCCGAGCAGGGCGTCGCGGGAGCGGAAGTAGTTGGAGGCGGTGCCGAGCGGCACGCCGGCCTCGGCGTCGACCGCGCGGTGGGTGAGCCCCCGCGCCCCGGTCGCCGCGAGCACCCGCAACCCCGCGTCGGCCAGCAGGGCGCGCCGTTCCAGGTTCCTCGCCATGGGAAACACCCTAGCACCGACCACGACATCTGTCGTAGTCTCCCAACCACGACATCCGTAGTGATTGAGGAGTTCGTTTGCGCAAGCTCGTGTACTACGTCGCCAGCACCCTCGACGGCTTCATCGCCGCCCCCGACGGGTCGGCCGACTTCTTCCCGCTGGAGGAGGACGTGCGGGCGTACCTGGCGGCCACCTGGCCGCAGACCTTCCCCACCTTCACCCACGCGCGGTTCGGCATCGACCGCCCGCAGGGGCGCTTCGACGCGGTGGTGATGGGCCGGGCCACCTACGACCCGGCACTGAAGATCGGCGTCACCAGCCCGTACGCGCACCTGAGGCAGTACGTCTTCTCCCGCTCCCTGGCCCCGGCGGACCACCCGGACGTGGAGATCGTCGACGGCGACCCGGTCGCCTTCGTGCGGGAGTTGAAGCAGCGTGACGGCGAGGACATCTGGCTCTGTGGCGGCGGGCAGCTCGCCGGTCAGCTCCTGCCGGAGGTGGACGAGCTGGTACTCAAGGTCAACCCGTTCGTGGTGGGCAGCGGTGTCCCGCTCGCCGCTCGGGAGTTCGACCCGCGCCGCTTCCGCCTGCTGGAGACCCGCCCGTTCGACAGCGGCGTGGTCGTGCTGCGCTACCTGGCCGGGTAACCCGGTTGCCCACGGGCTCCGGCCTCGGCCACCGTGGATGGATGAGGGAGCTGGTGAGGACCCGGATCGGCTGGACCGACCTGCCCGGCCACGTCCGGTCCGCCGTGGAGGAGATCCTCGGCGACCGGGTGGTCGAGGCGGTGTCGCAGCCGGGCGGCTACTCCCCCGGCACCGCCGACCGGGTCCGCACCGCCGCGGGACGACGGGCCTTCGTCAAGGCGGTCAGCCCGGCGCAGAACGCGCGCAGCGTGGCCCTGCACCGGGCCGAGGCGGCCGTCACCGCCGTCCTGCCCGCGCACGCCCCGACGCCCCGGCTGCTCGGCTACCACGACGACGGCGAATGGGTGGCGCTGGTCCTCACCGACGTCGACGGGCGGCACCCGGCGACGCCGTGGCGGGCCGACGAACTCGACGCCGTGCTGGGCGCGTTGGAGACGATGGCCGCGGCGCTCACCCCCAGTCCGGTCGCGCACGTGCCGACCGCCGCCGAGCGGTTGACCCACGACTTCACCGGCTGGCACCGGATCGCCGCCGACCCGCCCGCCCGTCTCGACCCGTGGGCCCGCACCCACCTGGACCAGCTCCGCCACGCCGCCGAGCGGGGTCTCGTCGCGCTCGACGGCGACACGCTCTGCCACCTCGACGCACGAGCCGACAACCTGCTGATCGACGCGACCGGAACGGTCACGGTGGTCGACTGGCCGCACGCCTGCCGGGGCCCCGCCTGGCTGGACACCATGACGCTCCTGGTCAACGTGCGACTGCACGGCGGCCACGACACCGACGCGCTGCTGCGCCGGCTGCCGCTGACCGCCGGCGTCGATCCGGACGCCCTGACCGGCGTGTACGCGGGCCTGGCCGGCTACCTCCTCGACGCCGCCCGGCAGCCACCGCCGCCGGGCATCCCCACCGTCCGGGCCTTCCAGCAGGCCCAGGGCGACGCACTACTGCCCTGGGTACGACAGCGGCTGCGGGATCGGACCATCGGGTAGCCTGCGCCTGCGAAAGGGCCTCCTCGCAAGGTCACACCTGCCTCGACTGCCGAGTTCCGCGACGTCCTGGGACGGGTCGCGCGTCCGGAAGGATGCTCATGCTGACGTACGTGGTCGCTCTGGTGGTGGCCGTCGCCCCCGGGGCACTGCTCGGCTTCGTCCTGCCGCCGGGCCGGTACCGCTGGGCGGTGTGGGCCGCCGCTCCGGCACTGACGCTCGGGTTGACGAGCGCGGCGATGGGGTGGCTGCCGGAGTTCGGCCTGCCCCACAGCGCCCTGGCGGTGCTGATCGCGGAGGTGGTCCTGGCCGGCGCCGCGATCCTCGCCTCACGGCTCGTCGCCCGCGGCCTGGTCGAGCAGAAGGACGGCGACGAAGGACCGCGCCGGCCGCGCCTGCGTCTACCGTCCGTCCGTCCCCGGCGCGCGGACGTCATCGGCATCGCCGTGCCGACGATCATCAGCGTCGGCTACGGCTGGCTGATGCTCGGCCGGTTCATCGCGCCCCCCGGCTGGGACGCCATGCACCACGGTTACTTCAGCCGCCGCATGCTGGAAACGGGCAGCGCCACCATGGCCTCGGCCTGCAGTACGTCCATCGACTCGATCCCCACCTGCGGGTTCTATCCGGTTGCCGCCAACGTCTCGTGGGCCCAGGCGGCGCAGCTGTCGGGCGGACACATCAGCTCGGCCATGACCACCTGGTCGATCCTCGTCGGGCCGCTCGCCCTGGTCGCCGGCGTCTACGCCTGCGTCCGCGCGCTGGGCGGCCGGCCGGTCGTCGCCGCCTGCGCCGCGGTCGCCCCTGCGGTTGTCGGCCCACTCTGGTTCTCCGCGGTCCTCGGCCGGATCACCCAGCTGACCGGTCCGTGCATGGCGGTGGGCATCGCGCTGCTCGTCGCGCTGGCCCTGCGAGGCCGCCACCCCGTGCGGCTGGGTGTGCTCGCGGGCCTCGCGAGCGCCGGACTGATCATGAGCCACACCTACGACATCCTCCTGGCCGGCATGCTGGCGCTGGGCTTCCTCCTGGTGATGCGCGGCCCGCTGACCTTCAGCGGTAGCGCCGCGGGCACCGGCGCGGCCGCGGTCGGCGCCCTGGCGGCACTCGGCCCCTTCCTCGCCGCGCTGACCGGAGCGAACGGCGAACGGGCGTCGTACGCCGCCGCCCTCCCCGGGCAGTTCGGCAAGGCGTTCGAGTACTGGGTCACCGATCCACAGCGCTACGTGCTGTTCGGCTTCCCCTCACCGGGCGGAGGGGACTTCCAGCTCAGCGTGCCGACCATCCGGATCGCCCTGGCGATGACCGTCGTCTGTCTCGCCGCCTCGCCGCTGTGCCTGGTCTTCCGTCAGCTGCGGTGGGCCCGGCCCTGGCTGCTGGCCGGCGTTGTCTTCACCGGCGTCGGGATCTGGACGACGATGTCGGACTCGGCCTCCGCGGCGCTGGTGTCGAGCCTGTGGTACGGGAGCCGGGAACGCCTGCGTCTGCTGATCTTCCCGGTGTACGGCCTGCTCACGGTGGCCGGCGCGGTCGCGATCGGACTGGCGGTGCAGTGGCTGCTGGTGAAGCTCGTCGCCCGGGCAGGGGCGCTGCGGGGATCGACCGCACCGGCCGCGGTGGCCGCCTCGGTCCTGGTGCTCTCCCTGACGCTCCTTGCCGCCGTACCCGCCTCCTGGCGTCCGTTGCGTACCCACTTCACGAGCCTCGCCCCGGTCGACCGGTCCTACCCCGAGCTCTACCGGTGGCTCGCGGACAACACTCCGTCCGGCAAGTCCGTCGCCGCCGACCAGCGGCAGTACCTCACCTGGTCCTACATCGACTACGGCGTGCCGGGCCTGTTCGGCATCGAACCGGTGCCGGCCTTCGAGGCCGCCTACTATCCCGCACGCCTGCGGGCGTGGGACTGGCTGGTCAACAACCGCGGGGCCGAGCCGGGCGGGTGCGAGGTCCGCCGGTTCAACATCGCGTACGTCGTGGTGGACGAACGCCCGCTCGACAAGGGCAACTACGACCTGCGGCGCGTCGCCGCCTCCGATCGGCTGGCCCTGGTGAAGCAGGTGGGCACACTGAACGTCTATCGGGTGACCGAGGCCGGAAGGGCCTGTCCCGTCGCCGGATGAGCCGTGCCCGCCCACCGCAGGACGGTGGACGGGCGACGTCGGCCGGGGGGGTGGCCTGCCACCACCCCGGGCGGACGGCGACGGCCCCGGTACACGAACCCGGGACCGTCGTCGTCCGTTGATGTCAGGTGGGTCAGCCCGTCTTGGTGCAGGTGAGCACCACCAGCTCGTCCAGTTCGACCTTGGTGCCCCGCTTGTGGGACTGCTTCGTCACGGTCCAGTTCTCCGCCAGGATCACCAGGGTGTCGTACTTGTCCCCGCTGCCGAGCTTGATGTTGGTGATGCCGAGCCGCTTGAGCTTGTCCTGAGCGACCGCCGCGTTCATCCCGACGAGGTTCGGCATGGCCACAGTGGTCGGCGCCGGCGGCGGGGCGGGCTGCGTGGTCGCCGGGGCGGTGGTCGGCGGGGTCGTCGTCGGAGCGACGGTGGTCGGGGCGACGGTGGGCTCCGCCACGGCCTGCACGGACGCCTTCGGCTCGGCGGCGGCCTTCTCGTCGCTGTCGTTGCCGAACGACCCGACACCGACTCCACAGCAGAACAGGACGACGGCGCCGACGATGAGGCCGGCGATCATGCCGGTGCTCAGCTTGGGCTTCGCGGTAGCCGCCGCGGGCGGCGGGGGCGGGGCGGCGGCAGCCTGCTCGGGCTGCGACGGGTCGGGGGTAACGGCGTTGCTCACTCGTATGTCTCCTGGTCTCTGTGCAAGGTTCGCGCCGACCCAAGATCACGGTCGGCGCAGGGTGGAGAGTACGAGAGGGGCTTGACGATCTTGCGGATGACCATCAGGGGGCTGAACGTCCTGGGGCGCCTCCTGCGCACGGCGAGCGTCCGCCACCATTGGGCGACCTGTTCCACTCGCCCGTCGTCATGTCGATGCGGCGAGCTCGGCCAGGTCGACGGCGTTGACGAGTTCCGCCAGCGCCGGCTCGCTGTCGAGGTTCAGCGGAAGCAGCTCGAAGGTGCGCGGCCGCTGGTCGAGTAGCAGCTCGGAGTTGGCGTCGTTGACGATGTCCGTGGCGGAGGCCTCGTCCCACCGCACTCCGGCCAGTGCCGCCCGCTCGAACCTGGTCGCCATCAGGCAGGAGACCCGGGGTCGGCCGTAGCTGTCCAGGCCGTCCTGGCGGAGCACGGCCACGCGTGCGGAGGCGATGCCGGGTGCGACCGCGAATGCTTCCCGCACCGTGACGAGGACCTGTCCGCAGACGAACCGCTTGTAGTAGCCGGCGCGCTCGCGCTGCGGCAGCTTCTTCAGGGACAGGTTGCCCGCCTGGGTGGTGGTGGGCATGCGCTCGGGCACGACCTGGTCGACGGCGGGCACGAGGACGACGAGGGAGACCTCGGACCCGGTGACGCCGACGGCGGCGCTGGGCGCCTCGTTGTCCTCGAAGGCTTCCTCGAGAGTTTCGAGAACGACATCCGGCTCGTTGTCGCACAGCTGCTGCCAGCGGTCGTCGAAGTATCGCTGCCAGCCGGCCTGCTGTTCCTTGAGGTTGGCCCACTGTCGCTGGACCTCGGCCTCGGTCCACGCGGCCGCGCGCTGTTTCGCCTCCGCCCGCCTGCCGCGCTCGAAGAAGCCGATGCCGGCCAGGGCGTGCTGCTCGTAGTGGCGGTGGATGCCGACCCGGTCCGGTGCCGCGGGCTCAGGTGCGATGGGTCGGGATGCCGGCGGAAAGTCCACCCGGTGCAGGTCGAGGATGTGCAGGAACGTGTGCAACAGGCTCCGTGCTTCTTCGATCCGCTGCGCCTGCGCCGCCTGGCGCTGCTGCGCGGCGAGCTGGCGCTGGTAGCTCGCCGCCGTGGCGGCCCGAGCCCCGGATCGGCTGCCTCGCCGGCCACCGCCGAGCGAGGTGTAGAACCCGACCGGGCCGACGCCGCTGGAGAAGCCGGTGCTGCCGGCGCCGAAGTGAACCCGGGCGGCCCTCGGGCCGACACTTGTACGGATGCCGCGCGACGAGGCGCGGATACGCACCCCGGGCGCCAGCTTGATTGAGAAC
Source organism: Micromonospora psammae (assembly GCF_036902725.1). Taxonomy (NCBI): domain Bacteria; kingdom Bacillati; phylum Actinomycetota; class Actinomycetes; order Micromonosporales; family Micromonosporaceae; genus Micromonospora; species Micromonospora psammae. The sequence continues at coordinate 19,418 of NZ_JBAKHM010000022.1, forward strand.
CCCACTCGCCGACCGTAGATCCGGGGGCCGGGTCTGCCGCTCAGCTTCTCACCCGATGCCAGGTCCCACGCCCGGTCACTCCTTACCCGCTGATGATCATCGAGGGCGTCCGGACGGCCGGTGGCCGCCGCCGGTGCTCCAGCATCGAGCTGCCCGGGGACGCGCGGTCCGGCCCGATCGGTTGGTGTCCGTGTCTCACGAATCCCGGCACGATACGGTCCGTGACCTACCCCCCAGCGCAGGACCCGTGGCAGGGTCACGAGCCTCCTCCTCCGCCGGCGCCGACCTACAATCCCCACTCGCCGACGCAGCCGTACGGGCCGCCGGCTGTTCCGCAGCTGACGCCCACCCGGAAGCTCGCGCCGGTCACGGGGAAGAAGGTCGGCCGAAAGGGCTGGCTCGGCATCATCGTCTCCGCCATCCTGGTGCTGTGCTGCTGCGGCAGCGTCGCGAGCTTCGGCGACGACGGCGACGACGAGCCAGCGGCGAAGCCGGACGACTCGGCCTCGATCTCGACGAGGGTGTCCCCGCGGCAGGTCGCCTCGCCGGCTCCGTCTCCCTCCCCCTCCCGCACCGCCTCGGCGAAGCCGAAGCCGTCGCCGAGCGTCTACTTCGCCGACTGTGACGCCGTCGCCGATGCCGGGTTGTACGAGATCAGGAAGGGCGAGCCCGGGTACCGCAAGGCACTGGACCGCAACGGCGACGGTGTCGCCTGTGACTTCGAGGACGACCCGGCCTCCGCCGACGACTCTTCGGGCGATGACGGCGGCGACGCGTACTACGCCAACTGCAGCGAGGCGCGCGCGGCGGGCGCGGCACCGATCCAGCGCGGCGAGCCCGGGTACCGCAAGGGCCTGGACCGCGACGGCGACGGCACGGCCTGCGACTGACCTGGGCCTTGTGACCAAGCCCCGGGCCTCCCCAAGGTCGGCGCAAAGCGCTGGCGGTCGTTCCCGGAAAGCGGGCCGCCGCCGATTGGTGACGCTGCCACCGGTGATCTTCGCCGGCCAGCCCGATGAGGCAGCGGCTCCGCGACAAGGGGTGGAGGCGCGGGGATCCCGCGCCCCCACCCGTCGAGTCGAGTCTCAATCGACGTGGAACCGGTCGCTGGCGGCGAGTGCCGCGAGCTGCTGAACGGTGAACGGCAGCTTCTTCAGCTCTGGCAGGACCCCGAAGCGGTGCGCGTAGCTGTCGGGGCTCGACAGCTGGGCGACTTTGACCACCACCCCATCGGGGTGCCGATAACCGGCCCACTGGGCGAACCGCGGGGGGTCCTCGTTCGTCCAGTGGACCTGGGCCACCCCTACCTTCGCCTGGCCGACGGTCACCAGCTGGCATTGTCCGCGGGGGAAGGGGTGAATCTTCAGCGTCAACTCGCAGCCGTCACCCTGCAACCGGGAGTGCCCGGTCTGCACCTCGACCAGTAACAGCCCGGTCTGCTTTCCTTGACGTATCGAGAACGACGCCAGGTACAGCCAGTCGCCCACGGCGGTCGGGCGGCCAACCGTCCCCATCGGAACCAACGCTTGCGGATTCAACGAGTCTTCGACCACGGTGTATCCGGCGGGTACGACGGCGACGAGCTCGTTGAGCATTGCCTGTGCCTGCTTCCTGGCGGTGGTCCACTCCTCCTGCGACGGGCGACTCCTCAGATCGACCGTGCTGCTGGATGACGGCTTCGTACCCGCCGGGCTGTAGCGACTCCCGCTGCCCAACACGCCGGTGAACCCGACGGCGGCGACCAGCACGACCGCTGTCGCCGACCCGGCACCGCTCATCGAGAAAGGTTCGCAACAGGATCTGCCGTACGTAGGCGTCGAGCACCTCGTGCCGAGATGCCCGGTTCCAGGCCAGGTACAGCTTGGTGAACGTGGACTGGACCAGGTCCTCCGCCCGATGCCAGTCGACGCACAACAGGTAGGCGGTCCCGCGCATCGCGTCTGATCGTGCCGCGAAGTACGCCGCGAACGCGGCGTCACGATCGCTCATCCGATGCCTCCGATTCTCGAGTCGGGATAGTCACGCGGGGTCCGGGGGTTGCATCAGATGCCAATCGGCGGGGCTGCAGTGGGAAGCCGCGCGGCAACGCGGCTGCCGACAGGAAGGCGCCGTGGAGTCAGAGCTCAGGTGATTCGGCCTGCGCTGGTCGGACATCGACCTAGCGTTCGAGATCGAGCGGGGCTGCCGGGCATCCGGTTCCACGATCTTCGGTGATCGCGCCTGACGCTCCTGCTCAGCCTTGGGACCCGCCCCACATCGCTCAGGCCATCGCGGGTCACTCAGACGTGGAGGTCACGATGATGATCTACGCATACAGCGGGATGGCCGAACAGACTGAGGCCCTGCGGCAGCTGGGCGAGGCGTTCGATTCGAGCAACTGACGTCAGGGTTGGATGTCAGGCACTCCGCCCGCCCCGGCAACTTGCTCGGCACGGGCGGATTTGCCTGTTCAGGTGGTGGGCGCGGCAGGTTTCGAACCTGCGACCCCCCGCTTGTAAGGCGGGTGCTCTCCCACTGAGCTACGCGCCCGGAACGCCCGTACGGCGGGCCGGAGGTGGGCAAGTTTACCTGCCGGCCTCCGGCCCGGTCGAACGGTGTGCCCGGTCAGGGCGTCAGGCCGCGACGGCCTCCGCGAGGGCCTTGCGCCAGCCCTCCTGGTCGCGGGGCTCGCCCGGCATGTTCATCTCGGCGAAACGGACCACGCCGGCCTTGTCGATCACGAACGTGCCGCGGTTGGCGATGCCGGCGGCGTCGTTGAAGACGCCGTACGCCTGGGCGACCGCGCCGTGCGGCCAGAAGTCGGCCAGCATCGGGAACTGGTAGCCCTCCCGGTCGGCCCAGATCTTGTGGCTGTAGACCGAGTCGACGCTGACGGTGAGCACCTGGACATCGTCGTTGACGTACTCGCCGAGGTTGTCCCGCACCTCGCAGAGCTCGCCCTGGCAGATGCCGGTGAACGCCAGCGGGTAGAAGACCAGCAGCACGGCCCGCCGGCCGCGGAAGTCCGAGAGCCGGACCTCCTGGTTGTTCTGGTCCTTCAGCACGAAGTCCGGCGCGTCTGCGCCAACCTCGATCGGCATGCAAGCTCCTAGGGTTGGGTCTCGGTGCGTCAGCCTGCCACACCCGGCGGCGGCCGCCGCCGGGTCACCGGCGCGGGCTACTTCTTGTTCTTGGAGCCGCGGCGCAGCACGAGGCGGGCGCCGCTCCAGTCCCGGCCGGCGTTGACGGTGGAGGTCTGCTGGAGACCGGCGGTCTGCGCCGACTCCGCGACCTCGCTCGGCTCGACGTGCCCCTCGCGGCCGGCCTTGGGGGTCAGCAGCCACACGACACCGGCGTCGGCCAGCGGGCCGAGGGCGTCGACGAGGATCTCGAAGAGGTCACCGTCGCCGTCCCGGTGCCAGACCAGCACCGCGTCGACCACCTCGTCGGTGTCCTCGTCGACCAGATCTCCACAGCGGTCGGTCAGGGCGTCCCGGAGATCCTGGTCGACGTCCTCGTCGTACCCCATCTCCATGACGACCATCCCCGGTTCGATTCCGAACCGGTCCGCCAGGCTGCGTACCCCGTCGGCGGCCTGACCAGCGGTCGCGCTCACTGTCGCGTGCCTCCTCATCTCATCCCTTCGCGGCGCCGGGCGACGCCGTCAGGCAAAGTCCACACAGTTGCGGCCCCCTGCGCAAGTGGCGCACCGGGTGGAACGGAATTTACCGTGCCAGCAGCGTACGGGCACCCTGGGTAATGGCTTCCTCCGAGACCAGAACCTGACGGGCAGCTGGACCTAATGGTACAAACGAGTCAACTGCGGCCACTCGCCGCGCCACTCCGACATATCCGGCGTCGACCAGCGCCGCGATGATCCCCTCACCGACCCCGCCGGACCGCCGCGTCTCGTCCACGACCAGCACTCGGCCGGTCGCGGAGGCCTCCCGGATGAGGTCCGCCACCGGCAGCGGCGCCAGCCACCGCAGGTCCACCACCCGGCTGCCGATCCCCTCGTCGGCGAGGGTGGCGGCGGCCCGCAGCGACATCCGCACCCCGTTACCGAAGGTGAGGATCGTGACATCCTCGGCCGAGCCGACCCCGTAGACCCGGGCCCGGCCCACCGGGACGTGCCGGGCCGCCCAGGCGGCGGGTTCCGCGTACTCCCCCGCCCACTCGCCGTCGCCGGGCTCGTACAGGTCGCGGGTGTGGTACAGCGCGATCGGCTCCAGGAAGACCGCGACCGTGCCGTCCACCGCCGCGCTGGCCAGGCAGGTCCGCAGCAGGGGCGCCGCGTCGTCCGGCCGCGCCGGCACGGCGATCACCAGGCCGGGCACGTCCCGGAGTACGGCCACCGAGTTGTCGTTGTGGAAGTGCCCCCCGAACCCCTCCTGGTACGCCAGCCCCGGCACCCGCACCACCATCGGGTTGCGGAACGCCCCCCGCGAGAAGAACTGCATGGTGGCTGCCTCGCCCCGCAGCTGGTCCTCCGCGTTGTGCAGGTACGCCAGGTACTGGATCTCGGGTACCGGCAGCAGCCCGGCCAGCCCCGCGCCCAGCGCCAGCCCGAGCACCGAGGTCTCGTCGAGCAGCGTGTCGAAGACCCGGGCCGGCCCGAACCGCTCGCGCAGCCCCTTGGTGACCCCGTACACCCCGCCCTTGGCGGCGACGTCCTCCCCGAAGACGGCCATGCCGGGGTGGTCGAGGATGCCGTCGGCCAGCGCGGCGTTGATGCTCTGCGCCAGGGTGAGCGGGCCGGCGAGCTCCGGCGGCTTGCCCCCGAACGCCTCGGCCCGCGCGCCCGCTCCCGGCCCGGCGGCCCGGGCCGCCGCCTCGGCCACCGCCGTGGCGACCCGGGACGGCCGGCGCGGCGCCAGCGGGGCCACCACGTCGACGGCGCTGCCGAGCTTCGGCTCGTCGAGCGACTCCTCGGCGATCCGCCGGACCTGCCAGCCCCGCTCGTCGTACCGGGCGAGCAGCTCCTCCCCGGTGGCCACCCCGGACTCGACCAGCAGCCGGGCGGTGGCCAGCACCGGGTCGCGGGCCTCGTCGGCGGCGATATCGGCGGTGCTGCGGTAGGCGGTCTCCGCGTCGGCCCCGGCGTGCCCGAGCAGCCGTACCGTGCGCAGGTGCAGCACCGCCGGGCGGCGGTACCGGCGCACCCAGGCGGCGGCCTGCGCCGCCGTCGCGTGGGCGGCGACCGGGTCGGCGCCGTCGGCGGCGAAGTAGCGGACCCCGGGCCGGGCCCGCAGCGTCCGCTCCACCCAGCCCTCCGGTGAGCGGACGCTGATCCCCAGCCCGTTGTCCTCGCAGACGAAGAGCACCGGGATGCGCAGTCCGGTGTGGTCGTACCAGCCGGCGGTGTTGAGGGCGGCGGTGGCGCTGGCGTGGTTGACCGAGGCGTCGCCGAAGGAGCAGACCACGATGGCGTCGCGGGGCCAGGGTGAGCAGGGTGCCTGCTCGGCGGTGCCGCGGCGGCCGGCCGTGTCGAGCCGGCGCAGGCGCTCCAGGGCCAGCCCCAGCCCCACCGCGCGGGGCAGGTGCGAGGCGATGGTGGAGGTGGTCGGCACCACGGCCAGGTCGGCCCGGCCGAAGACCTTGTGCCGGCCGCCGGCGAGCGGTTCCCGGGCGGAGGCGACCATGCCGCGCAGCACGTCCCGCGCCGCTTCCGCGTAGGCGTCCACGGTGACCGGTCCGATGGCGCCCGGGCCCCGGGCGGGCCCGTCGGCGGTCGCGGCTCCTCCGGCCGCGCTCGGCCCGCCGGGGGACGTGGGCGGGGCGACGGCCGGGGGCGGGACCGGCTCGGCGGTGCCGTCCGACCCGACCCGGTAGGCCGCCGCACGCTCGGCGACCCCGCCGAACCCGGCCCCGGCCGGGTCCACGCTCACCGCCGGGCTGACACCCACGGTCGGGCTCGCGCCGACCGCCGCGCTGACGTCGTGCGCCGGATGCAGGCCGGCCTCCGGGGGCGCGCTGCCGGCCGGGTGCGCGCTCGCGGCCCCCGGCGGCGCGGGCGGCTCGTCGGTCGCCGCGTGGGGGTCCGCGACGGCGTCGGTCACCGCCGGGTCGTCGCCGGTGGCCGGGGCGTCGAGGGGTACGTCGACCGAGGTCGCGTCGCCCGGGCCGGGAGCGCCGTCCGGGCCATCGGCAGCCGTCGGCGTGCCGTCGGGGCCATCGGCAGCCGTGGGCGTGCCGTCCGGGCCATCGTCAGCCGGGGGTGGGTCGTCGTCCGGCGTACCCTCGACGGCCGGCGCGGCGGGGAACTCGCCGGCGGCCTGGGCGGCGCGGACGCAGTAGAAGGCGCCGGAGCGGTAGTGCAGCAGGGCCGGGTCGGTCGGGCGCAGCGCGGCGGCGACCGCGGCGTTGCCCTCGTGGCCCGCGGAGCCGATCGTGTAGTACCCCTCGTCGAAGCTGCGCAGCCACCGTCCGGCCAGGTCGAGCTGGCGGCTGGTGGCCTGGGCGTCGAAGAGGGCGAGCAGTTGCCGCCCGGTCAGCGGCCCGTCCGGTCGGACCGGCTCGGCCGGGTCACGCCGGCGCTCGGGGGTGGGCAGCGCGCCCAGGGTCTCCCGGAACCGGTCGTCGAGATCCTGCGGGGTGGTCACGTCGATCAGCATTACCGACGGAGGCCAGGGTCGCCCACTCAGACACGATCCGCCCAGCCGGGCTCACTCCGGGTCGCACCGGGCCGGGCAGCCGCCGTCGGAGACCTTCCACACCAGCTCGCGCAGCATGGCCACCTCCTCGGTGGTCAGCGCGGCGAGCAGTCGGGAGTCGGACATCACCTGGTGCAGCCGCTCCCGCGTCCGGCGGCCGGCCCCGGTCACCAGCAGCGTCTTCTGGCGCCGGTCGGCGGGGTCGACCCGGCGCTCGACCAGTCCGGCCTGCTCCAGCTTGTCGACCAGGGCGGTCACGTTGGAGCGGTCACAGCGCAGCTGCTCGGCGAGGTCGCGAGCGGGCAGAGGCAGGTCGGGGTCGAGCTCGTACAGCGCGCGGGCCACCGCCGGGGTGAGCCCCAGCTCGGCGAACTCGACGTCCTGTTGGTGCCGGATGGCGGCGGCGAGGTGCACGATCCGGCGCACCGCGTCCCCGGCCAACTCGGCGCGGTCACCCGGGCCGGAGCCGGTGAAAGCGCTGCTCAGCGTCACGCCGCCGATTCTAGTGACGATTCAACAGTTGTTTATCTCCACCATTGGCAAGCTCACGCTTTCGGGCGCGGCCGTACCGCGTCCGGTGATCGACACCACTCGCGGCGCGGGTCTGCGCGGGCGGCGGGCGGGTCAGGCGGGGAGGAAGGAGAAGCGGACCTGGCGGGTGGGGTTGTCGCCGTTGGGGTCGACCAGGGTGAGGGACTGCCAGGTGCCGAGCGCCAGGCGGCCGTCGAGCACCGGCACCGTCGCGTACGGCGGGACGAACGCGGGCAGCACGTGGTCGCGACCGTGACCGGGCGAGCCGTGCCGGTGCCGCCACCGGTCGTCGGTGGGGAGCAGGTCGTCCAGGGCCCGGAGCAGGTCCTCGTCGGAACCGGCGCCGGTCTCGATGATCGCCAGGCCGGCGGTGGCATGCGGCACGAAGACGTGCAGCAGCCCGTCGCCCTGGCCGGCGACGAACCGCTCGGCCTCGGCGGTGATGTCCTGGACGGTCGGCCGCGATCCGGTCCGGACGGTGATCACCTCACTGCGCATACCGCGCATTCTGCCGCACCGGCTCAGTAGCTGCCGCCGCCACCGTCCGAGCCGCCGCCCCAGCTCGACCCACCGCTGTCCGATCCGCTGTGGGAACCCGACCCACCGTCGGAGCCGCCCCAGAAGCCGGAGCCGCCACCACTTCGGCCGAAGTCCGACGGCCCGGGCTCGGGGACGCCGCAGCCCCGGTCCGCCCCGGCGTCCGCGGCCGGCGCGGGCGAGTACCAGCCGACCGACGCGTCGGGGTGGGACCGGCGGCCGGACCGGCCGGCGGACCGGCGCATGTCCCGGGCCAGACCGGCGACGAGCAGCAGCGCCAACCCGCCCAGCGCCACGAGGCCCCCCATCTCCAGCCGTCCCGCCCACAGTCCGGCCAACCCCACGCCGATGCCGGCCACGCCGACGACGGCCGTCACGAGCCCCAGAAGCGCCAGTCGCCACCGCATGGCCGGAAGGGTAGGCAGCGCGGGCAACCCGGCCGGCGCTAGCGCATCCCCCGATCGCGCAAAGTTACTGGTGGGTACCTGTGTTGAGCGTCGCGTCTGGGGGAGCTAGACGTGACGGCGAGTGCCACCAGGGGGCAGGATGGCGCTAGAGACCTATCCCACACACAAACCGAGGGAACGCCTGTGGCTACGGAACGCAAGCGCCCGGTGATCACCGCTGGTCTGCCGAGCCAGCTTCCGGACACCGACCCTGAAGAGACCGGCGAATGGGTCGAGTCGCTCGACGGTGTCATCGACGAGCGCGGAACCAAACGCGCCCGCTACGTCATGCTGCGCCTGCTGGAGCGGGCCCGCGAGCGCCAGGTCGGGGTGCCGTCGCTGACCACCACCGACTACATCAACACCATCGCTCCGGAGCGCGAGCCGTGGTTCCCGGGTGACGAGCACGTCGAGCGGCGGATCCGGGCGTACGTCCGGTGGAACGCGGCGATGCTGGTGCACCGGGCGCAGCGCCCGGAGATCGGCGTCGGCGGGCACATCTCCACCTTCGCCAGCTCCGCCTCGCTCTACGAGGTGGGCTTCAACCACTTCTTCCGGGGCAAGAACCACCCGGGCGGCGGCGACCACATCTACTACCAGGGTCACGCCTCCCCCGGCATGTACGCGCGGGCGTTCCTGGAGGGGCGGCTGAGCGAGCACCAGCTCGACGGGTTCCGGCAGGAGTTGTCGCACCCGGGCGGCGGGCTGCCGTCGTACCCGCACCCGCGGCTGATGCCGGACTTCTGGGAGTTCCCCACCGTCTCCATGGGTCTCGGGGGCCTGAACGCGATCTACCAGGCCCGGTTCAACCGGTACCTGCACCACCGGGGCATCAAGGACACCTCCGACCAGCACGTCTGGGCGTTCCTCGGCGACGGCGAGATGGACGAGCCGGAGACGCTCGGCGCCATCGGGGTGGCCGCCCGCGAGGAGCTGGACAACCTCACCTTCGTGATCAACTGCAACCTGCAGCGGCTGGACGGGCCGGTGCGGGGCAACGGCAAGGTCATGCAGGAGCTGGAGGCCTTCTTCCGGGGCGCCGGCTGGAACGTCATCAAGGTGGTCTGGGGCCGGGAGTGGGACCCGCTGCTCGCCGCGGACACCGACGGCGCGCTGGTGAACCTGATGAACACCACGCCCGACGGCGACTACCAGACCTACAAGGCGGAGTCCGGGGCGTACGTCCGGGAGCACTTCTTCGGCCGCGACCCGCGGACCCGCAAGATGGTCGAGCACCTCTCCGACGACGAGATCTGGAACCTCAAGCGGGGTGGCCACGACTACCGCAAGCTCTACGCGGCCTACAAGGCGGCGACCGAGCACACCGGCCAGCCGACGGTCATCCTGGCCAAGACGATCAAGGGCTGGACGCTCGGCTCGCACTTCGAGGGCCGCAACGCCACCCACCAGATGAAGAAGCTGACGCTGGAGGACCTGAAGACCTTCCGCGACCGGCTCTACCTGGACATCCCGGACAAGGCGCTGGAGGACAACCCCTACCTGCCGCCGTACTTCACCCCCGGGGAGAAGTCCGACGAGATCGCGTACCTCAAGGAGCGACGCCAGCAGCTCGGCGGCTACCTGCCGTCCCGGCGGACCAGCACCAAGCGGCTGGCCATCCCCGGTCCGGAGCGCTTCGCCGACGTCAAGCGCGGCTCGGGCAAGCAGAAGGTGGCCACCACGATGGCCTTCGTCCGCCTGCTCAAGGACGTGATGAAGGACAAGGAGTTCGGCAAGCGCTGGGTGCCGATCATCCCGGACGAGGCCCGCACCTTCGGCCTGGACTCGATCTTCCCGACCGCCAAGATCTACTCGCCGCACGGCCAGCGGTACACCTCGGTCGACCGGGAGCTGTTCCTGTCCTACAAGGAGTCGACCACGGGGCAGATCCTGCACGAGGGGATCAACGAGGCCGGCTCGGTCGCCTCGTTCACCGCGGCCGGCACGTCGTACGCCACGCACGACGAGCCGATGATCCCGATGTACATCTTCTACTCGATGTTCGGGTTCCAGCGCACCGCCGACGGGCTCTGGGCGGCGGCCGACCAGATGGCGCGGGGCTTCCTGCTCGGCGCGACCGCCGGCCGGACCACGCTCAACGGTGAGGGCCTCCAGCACGAGGACGGCCACTCGCTGCTGCTCGCCGCCACCAACCCGGCGGTGATCGCGTACGACCCGGCGTTCTCCTTCGAGATCGCGCACATCATGGAGCAGGGCCTGCACCGGATGTACGGGGAGGCCCAGGAGAACGTCTTCTACTACCTGACGGTCTACAACGAGCCGATCCTCCAGCCGGCCGAGCCCGAGGGTGTGGACGTCGAGGGCCTGCTCAAGGGCATCTACCGCTACTCGCAGGCGCCGCAGGTCGACGGCCCGAAGGCCAACATCCTGGCCTCCGGCACCGGCATGCAGTGGGCGCTGCGGGCGCAGCAGCTGCTCGCCCAGGACTGGGGGGTGGGCGCCGACGTCTGGTCGGTGACCTCCTGGACCGAGCTGCGCCGCGACGCGGTGGAGTGCGAGGAGCACAACCTGCTCCACCCGGGCAGTGAGCCGAAGGTGCCGTACATCCAGCGGAAGCTGGCCGACGCCGACGGGCCGAAGGTCGCGGTCAGCGACTGGATGCGCGCGGTGCCGGACCTGATCTCCCGGTGGGTGCCCGGCGACTACACCTCGCTCGGCACCGACGGCTTCGGCATGTCGGACACCCGGCACGCGCTGCGCCGGCACTTCCACGTCGACGCCGAGTCGGTCGTGGTCGCGACGCTCCGCCAGCTCGCGATGCGCGGCACGGTCCCGGCCAACGTGCCGGCCGAGGCGGCCAAGAAGTACGCCATCGAGGACGTCACCGCCGCCCCGGTCGGCGAGACCGGCGGCGACAGCTGACCTCCCGCGTACGACGAAAGGCCCGGCGCAGCTCGCGCCGGGCCTTTCTCGTGGCTGTCTGACGTGCTGGTCGGCGTCGCGGCGCCGAGCGGTACGGCGGGCGCACACGGCGAACGGGCGGTGGTCCGGACGTCCCTGGCGGGGACGCCGGGCCACCGCCGTCGCGGGTGACGCCGTAGGACGTGGCCTCGTCAGCCGACGGCGGCCAGGTCGGTGAGCCGGGCCAGCGAGTCCTCCAGGTCGGCGCCGACCCGGCGCAGCCCGAGCCGGAGCAGGGCCGCCTTGACCGGACCGGCCGGCCAGCGGACGACGATGAGTCGCACGATCGTCCCGCCCTCCTCCTCGTCGGGAGTGAGCTGAACGTAGATCTCGGTACGCGCCTCGGCCCGGGCGCCGGCGCCCCGGGCCCGCTCCCGCCAGCCGATCAGGTTGGGCTCCTGGTAGGCGATCACCTCGGCCTCGTGCGCCGCGCCGCGCCCGGCCTGGACCAGCTGCCGGCGCCCGAAGCCTTCCCCGGAGAGCACCTCGGCCGCACGGACTCCCGCCAGCCAGGCCGGCAACTGCTCGGCCCGCTGCACGACGTCCCAGACCGCTTCCACCGGCGCCAACACGTGCGCACTGCGTTCGACGAGGATCATTTCTATCTTCCCCCACTGAGGACATCCGCGATATTCCGCACTGTATGCGGTAAATCGGACTTACCTGGACGGGTTCGGAAAAGACACGCCGAAAACCCTTGCGTACGGATCGTCGCGGGCCTATGGCGCAAGCCCCGTCCGCACCCTAGAGTCCCGAACACGATTCGCGTCTCAGGGAGGGTGGATGACGACCACGCCGATGCCCGCGTTCCCCACCGGCTTCCGCTGGGGGGTGTCCACCTCCGCGTACCAGATCGAGGGAGCCGCCACCGCCGACGGGCGCGGGCCGTCCATCTGGGACACCTTCGCCCACACCCCCGGGCGGATCGCCGACCACAGCACCGGCGACGTGACCTGCGACCACTACCACCGGCACCGCGAGGACGTGGCGCTGATGGCCGGGCTGGGCATCTCGGCGTACCGGTTCTCGATCGCCTGGCCGCGGGTGCAGCCCCGCGGCACCGGGGCGGCCAACCCCGCCGGCCTGGACTTCTACGACCGTCTCGTCGACGACCTGCTGGCCGCCGGCATCGACCCGGTCGCCACCCTGTTCCACTGGGACCTGCCGCAGCCGCTGGAGGAGACCGGCGGCTGGCTCAACCGGGACACCGCCGACCGGTTCGCCGAGTACGCCGACCTGACCGCCGCCCGTCTCGGCGACCGGGTGAAGCTCTGGATCACCCTCAACGAGCCGTTCGTCCACCTGAGCCTCGGCCACGCCACCGGCGTGCACGCCCCCGGCCGGTTCCTGCTCCTGGACGCCTTCCCGGTGGCCCACCACCAGCTGCTCGGGCACGGCCTGGCGGTCAGCGCGCTGCGCGCCCGCAGCACCAGCCCGGTCGCCATCGCCAACAACTACTCCCCCGTCGTCCGGTACGGCGACACCGACGCCGACCGGGCCGCCGCGCTGGCCTACGACGCGCTGCACAACCGGCTCTTCACCGATCCGCTCCTCGGTCAGGGCTACCCGCCCGGCTTCGACCCGGCGGTGGTGCGCGACGGCGACCTCGACGTGATCGCCGCGCCGATCGACGTGCTCGGGGTGAACTACTACAACCCGACCGGCGTCCGCGCCCCCGAGCAGGACTCGCCCCTGCCGTTCGAGGTGGTGCCGCTGGACGGGTACCCGCGCACCGCCTTCGACTGGCCGGTGGTCCCGGACGGCCTGCGCGATCTGCTGGTCGGGCTGCGGGACCGGTACGGCGACGCGCTGCCGGAGATCCAGATCACCGAGAGCGGGTGCGCCTACGACGACGCGCCGGACGCCGACGGGCGGGTGCACGACCCGGAGCGGATCGCGTACCTGGACGGGCACCTGCGCGCGGTGCGCGCGGCGATCGACGAGGGCGTCGACGTGACCGGGTACTTCGTCTGGTCGCTGCTGGACAACTGGGAGTGGGCCGAGGGCTTCACCAAGCGGTTCGGCCTGGTGCACGTCGACTTCGACAGCCAGGTCCGTACCCCGAAGTCCTCGTACGCCTGGTACCGGGACCAGATCGTCCGCCGGTGACCACGATCGACCCGACGCCGGCCTCGCTGCCGGCGGCGCTCGCCGAGCCGGTCGTACCGGTGCGCCGCGGCTGGATCGCGTTGATCTTCGCGGCGAACCTCGGCGTCTGGATGGCCTTCTTCACCCCGATCCAGGTGCTGCTGCCGCAGCAGATCGAGCGGATCGCGCCCGGGGACAAGGAGGCCATGCTCGCCGTGGTCACCGGGCTGGGCGCGCTCGCGGCGGTGCTCGCCAACCCGCTCGCGGGCGCCTGGTCGGACCGTACCTGCCTGCGGCTGGGCGGCCGGGAACTGGGCCGGCGGCACGTCTGGACCGCGGGCGGGGCGCTGCTCGGCGCGCTGGCCCTGATGCTGCTGGCCCGGCAGCAGACCGTCGCCGGGATCGCCCTGGGCTGGGTCGCCGCCCAGGTCTGCTTCAACGCGATGCTGGCCAGCCTCACCGCCGCCGTCCCGGACCGGGTGCCGGTCACCCAGCGCGGAGGCGTCTCCGGCTGGGTGGGCATCCCGCAGGCCCTCGGCCTGGTCGTGGGCGCGGTGCTGGTCACCGCCGTGGTGCGCGGCACCACCGCCGGGTACGCGGCGATCGCCGTGGCGGTGCTGGCGCTGTCGCTGCCCTTCGCGCTGTTCACCCCCGACGACCCGCTGCCCCGTACGCACCGGCCGGCGCTGCGGCTGCGGGCGCTGGCCGCCTCGATGTGGATCGACCCGCGCCGGCACCCCGACTTCGCCTGGGCCTGGATCACCCGGTTCCTGGTCCAGATCGGCAACGCCCTGGGCACCCTCTACCTGCTGTACTTCCTCACCGACGGGGTGCGCCACCCCGACCCCGAGGGTGGGCTGCTGGTGCTGATCCTGCTCTACACCGCCGGCCTGATGACCACCGCCGTGATCGCCGGACGGCTGTCGGACTCCTCGGGCCGGCGCAAGGTCTACGTGATCGCCGCCGGTGTGATCATGGCGGTGGCGGCGCTGCTGCTGGCCGTCGCGCCGGTCTGGTCGACGGCGGTGGTCGCCGCGCTGCTGCTCGGCGCCGGTTACGGCGTCTACCTGTCGGTGGACGCCGCGCTGATCACCGAGGTGCTGCCCCGGGCCACCGACCGGGCCAAGGACCTCGGCGTGATCAACATCGCGAACTCCGCGCCGCAGGTGCTCGGCCCGGCGATCTCCGCCCCGATCGTGGTGCACCTGGGCGGGTATCCGACGCTCTACGCCACCACGGCGGTGGTCACCCTGCTGGGCAGCGCACTGGTCCTCAAGATCCGCGCGGTCCGCTGAACGAGGGGCCCCTCCGTGATCGGCTCGCGAACGGCCGTAGGCTGGAGCACGTGACGGTACGTGTGCGCTTCGCCCCCTCCCCGACCGGTATGTTCCACGTCGGCGGCGCCCGCTCGGCGCTGCAGAACTGGATCTACGCCAAGCAGCAGGGCGGGGTCTTCGTGCTGCGCATCGAGGACACCGACGCGGCACGCAACAAGCCCGAATGGACCGAGGGCATCCTCTCGGCGCTGGACTGGATCGGCATCGCCCGGGGCAGCTACGAGGGCCCGTACTTCCAGTCCGGCAACGCCGGGGAGCACCGCGCCGCCGCCCAGCGGCTGCACGAGTCCGGCCGGGCGTACTACTGCGACTGCACCCGGGAGGCCGTGCAGGCCCGCACCGGCTCCCAGTACCAGGGCTACGACGGCTTCTGCCGGGACCGGGGCCTGACTGCGGGCGAGGGTCGCGCGCTGCGCTTCCGCACCCCCGACGAGGGCGAGACCGTGGTGGTCGACCTGATCCGCGGCGAGCCGACCTTCGAGAACAAGCTGATCGAGGACTTCGTCATCGCCCGGGGCGACGGCTCGCCGGTCTTCCTGCTGGCCAACGTGGTCGACGACATGACCATGGGGATCACCCACGTGATCCGGGCCGAGGAGCACCTGCCCAACACCCCGAAGCAGCAGCTGCTCTGGGACGCGCTCGGGGTCAAGCCGCCGGTCTGGGCGCACGTGCCGGTGGTGGTCAACGAGAAGCGGCAGAAGCTCTCCAAGCGCCGCGACAAGGTCGCCCTGGAGGCGTACCGGGACGAGGGCTACCTCGCCGACGCGATGCGCAACTACCTGATGCTGCTCGGCTGGGCGCCGTCGAACGACCGCGAGATCGTGCCCTGGTCCGTGATCGAGGAGGAGTTCCGGCTGGAGGAGGTCAACCCCTCCCCCGCCTTCTTCGACGAGAAGAAGCTGCGCGCCTTCAACGGCGAGTACATCCGGGCGCTGCCGGTCGACGACTTCGTCGCCGCCTGCCAGCCCTGGCTGACCGGCACCGACACCATCGCGCCGCCGCCGTGGCAGCCGGAGGAGTTCGACGCCGCCGCGTTCGCCGCCGTGGCGCCGCTGGCGCAGACCCGGATCGCGGTGCTCAGCGAGATCGTGCCGAACGTCGACTTCCTCTTCCTGGCCGACCCGCTGATCGACGAGGCCGCCTGGGCCAAGGCGATGAAGGCGGGCGCGGCCGACCTGCTCGACGCGGCGATCGCCGGCTACGCGGCGCTGGCGTCGTGGGACGCCGAGTCGCTGAAGTCCACCCTGGAGGCGGTCGGCGCCGAGCGCGGCCTGAAGCTGGGCAAGGCGCAGGCCCCGGTCCGGGTCGCGGTCACCGGCCGCACCGTCGGGTTGCCGCTCTTCGAGTCGCTGGAGGTGCTCGGCCGGGAGCGCACCCTGGCCCGGTTGCGCGCCGCCCGGGTCCGCCTGGTCTGACGTACGCGTGGAAGGGCCCGCCGGTCACCGGCGGGCCCTTCGTCGTACGGGCCCGGACCCGGCCGGTTCCGCCGAGGAGGCGGTGCCCGGGTCCGCGCGCCTCGCGACCCGGGTGGACCGGCCGACGCGCGGCGGCGTCAGCCGCCGGCAGGGCGGCGGCGGCGCAGCAGCAGGGCCGCGGCGAGCGCGGCGGCGGCCAGCACCGCGCCGAGCACCCACGGCCAGGCCCGCCCACCGTCGCCGGCCTGCCGGACGTCGGACGCCGGGACGGCCGACGTCGCCGCCGTGGCGACGGACGCCGACGGGGCCTTCGCGGTGGCGGACGCCGACGGGCCCGGCGCGCCGGGGGACGCCGACTCCGCCGGGGCTCCGGCGGTCGCCGACGGGCCTGGCGCGGCGGCGGACGCCGACTCCGCCGGGGTGCCGGTGGTGAGGGTGAAGCGGACCTCGCCCCGCACCGGGTGCCCGTCGCTGGACGCCACCTGGTAGCCCACGATGTAGAGACCGGCCTTCCCGGGCCGGAACGGCACGCTGACCCGGCTGCCGGTGAAGCTCGGCGCACCGCCCGCGGCCGGCACGTTGTCCGGCCCGACGAGTGTGATCTTCGTCGTACCGGGGTCGGGCTTCGCCAGGAAACGCAGCTCGATCCGGGCCGGCGCGGCGGCCACCCGGGCCCCGTCGGCCGGGTTGCTGCCGGTCAACGAGTTGTGCGCGAACGCCGGCGTGGCCGGCAGCAACGACACACCGAGCGCCACGCCGACAAGTGCTGGCCAGCTTCCCGCCACTCGTGCGACCCTGCCCCCCATGAACGCCTCCGCAAAGGTACGATCCGCCCGCTGATCAACGGCTGACCATTAGTCGGCCCAGGATCGCAGATAGTTCCAAATACTGTTCCAGCAGCTGCAACCGAGCGACGTTCTGCGGAGTCTGTGAAGTGGGATCCCTGCCTGCGGGTTGGCTCACCACCGTCGACCACCAACGCGTGACCCTGCAGCACAGCCATCCATCGAACGGGGCGAGGAGGCGGCCATGGTCGGAAGGGTGAGGCGACTGCTCGGCAGGCTCGTCTCGGTGGCGGCGGTCGCGGTGCTGACCGTCGGGCTGGCGTCGCCGGCGCGGGCCGCGGCGGAGCGGGCGGCGCCCAAGCCACCGCCCGCCGGAGTGGACATCACCGGCGTCGGGCTCACCGAGCCGCTGCGGCTGCGGGCCGGCAACCAGCCGGCCCAGGTGGTCGCCGTGATCGACCAGGTGAGCTGGTTCGGCCGTACCGGCGCGGCGAAGGGCCCGAAGGCGGCGGACCTCGGTCCGAAGTACACGATCGTGGTGCTCGCCGGCGACAAGCCCCGGCAGACCTTCGACCTCTACCCCCTCGCCAAGGGCGGGCCGCGGGCCTACCGGCCGGCGAAGCAGCCCGACTCCCGCAAGACCACCGCCGGCTGGTTCCTCGGCCGGCTCAACATGTCCGAGACGCTGCGCTCGGTCGGAGTGCCGCTGGAGCGTCAGATCGACACGGTCAGCGGCGGCGTCGGTGGCGGCGAGCGGGTGATCCCGGAGGACTCCCTCAACCCGGCGAAGGACATCGACGACGCCCTGGCCGAGCTCCAGCGTCTGCTGCTGCTCAACGTCGGCGTGATGCTGGTGATCACGTCCGGGCTGGCCGGGATCGCGCTGCTGATCCGCCGCCGTACGCGCTGAGCCCCGGCCGTCGGCCGCTCAGACCTCCAGCACCACCTTGCCGCGGACGTGCCCGGCCTCGACCAGTCGCTGGGCGTCGGCGGCCTCGGCCAGCGGGAAGATCCGCTCGACGTGCACGGCGAGCCGCCCCGCGTCCACCAGGCCGGCCAGCGCGGTGAGGTCCGGGGTGGACGGCTTGACGAAGAGGTAGCTGCCGCCGAGCCGGGTGACGTGCTCCGGGTCGGCGGTCGACACCAGCCGCGCCGGGCGGGAGAGCAGCTCGGCCGAGACGTCCAACGCCTCCCCGCCGAACAGGTCCAGCGCCACGTCCACCCCGTCGGGCGCGACCGCGCGGACCCGGTCGGCCAGGCCGGCGCCGTAGCTGACCGGCTCGGCGCCCAGCGCGCGGACGAAGTCGTGGTTGGCCGCACCCGCCGTGCCGATCACCCGATCGGCGCCGAGCGCCCGGGCCACCTGCACCGCCAGGTGCCCGACCCCGCCCGAGGCGCCGTGCACCAGCACGGTGTCCCCGGGGCCGGTGCGGGCCAACTGCAACGCCTGGTACGCGGTCAGCCCGGCCAGCGGCAACCCGCCCGCCTCCGCCCAGGACGCCTGCGCCGGCTTGTCCGCCAGGCACCGTTCGGGGGCGGGGACCAGTTCGGCGTACGTGCCGTGCTGGACGTGGTCGCGGCGGACGTACCCGATCACCTCGTCGCCCACGGCGAAGCCGGTCACCGCCGGTCCCACCGCGGCCACCACCCCGGCGGCGTCCCAGCCGGGCACCAGCGGGAAGTGGGTGGGCAGCACGGCGGCCAGGTGCCCCTCGCGGACCTTCCAGTCGACCGGGTTCACCCCGGCCGCGCGGACCCGCACCAGCACGGTGTCCGGCCCGACCGGTGGCTCCGGCAGCTCCCGGACGGCGAGCCGTTCGGCGGGGCCGTACGCGTCGATCGCGATCGCCTTCACCCCGCCCACGCTAGCCGCCGGGCGGCCCTCAGGTGGTCAGCACCACCGGTGCGGTGGTCGTTCCCGGCGGTCGGGCCGCCGGGCCGGGCGGACCGGGCCGTGCCGGTGGGCGCCGGCCCAGCCGGCCAGGTCGCTGCGGCAGCGGCGGGCCGCCGGCGGGATGGTCTCCTCGGCGGCAGCCGGGGGCTCGCCGGGGCGCTGGCGGGGCGCCGACGGGTCCGGCAGGGCGGGCTCGGCGGCGCGCTGGCGGGGCAGCGTCGGGTCCTCGTCGGCCCGGCCGGCCGGCTCGGCCGCGAAGGGCGCCGCCGCCACCCGGCGGTGGGGCCGGCCCGGCCCCGGCTGCTCGTGGTGGCCCGGCCGGCAGGGCTCACCCTGGGCGCAGCCGTGCTCGGCCTCCCCGTGCGCCATCCCGGTCTCCTCACGCTCGCGCTCGCGCGCCGGGAGGTCGCCCCGACGGCAGTGCCACCGTACTGGCCGGCACCGACGCTCCGCGCAGCGCGTACCCGGTGTCAGGGCTTCGGCCGGCGCGGGAAGATCGTCTCCCAGACCGGGAAGGCGACCAGCCAGATCACGATGGCGAGGGTGAGGTTGCGGATCCAGCCCCACAGCTCCTGGGTGCGCGCGGCGTCGCCGACGTAGAGGATCCCGGCGCCGAGGAGGGCGCAGGCGATCGCCCAGCCGAGCAGCCCCTTGCCCCATTCGCGCCACTCGTGCCGGACCCGGGCGCGGCCGTACCGGGGTGGCCGCACCGGCGGCGGGCCGCCGGCGAAGCGGTGGGCGAAGCGCTGGTCCGCCCAGCGGACCATCGAGTGGCCGAAGGCCACCGAGAAGCCGAGGTACGCCGCGGCCAGCCCGTGCGAGACGTTCGCGGTGGCGCCCCGGCGCAGGTCCAGCGCGGTCGCCACCAGCAGGACGAGGTCCACCAGCGGCACGCAGATCAGCAGCGCCGCCCCCAGCCGGGGCCGGCGCAGGACGTACCGGGCGACCAGCCCGGCACCGAGCACCACCCAGAACCCGATCTCGCACGCGGCGATCACCGCCAGCAGCATGTCGACCTCCCCCTCGTCGGTGTCCAGCCTGGCCCGGTCCGGGCGGGGCCGCCTCGGCGCGGGGAACGAGATCCGGGTCCGTCCTTCGACGGACCCCGGACGGGTGGCGCGGTTTCGTACCTCCTTCGGAGGAGAAGGCGCCGCCGGCCTCCTCCGGTGGGCGGAGGGTGGGCGGCGCGGCATGTGGTGGGATCGGAGCATGCGGACGCCGGCGTCGATCGGCCCCGGTACGCGCGGGCGCGACCTGGCGCTGGCCGGGGCGTCGCTCGCCGGCGGCCTGGTCGTCCACGGGGTGGGCTTCCAACCGCAGCTGCCCTGGCATCCGGACCTGCCGGAGGCGCTGTTCCTGGTGCCGCTGACCGCGGTCTGCGTCGCCGTCGGGCTGCGTCGGATGGCCACCGGGGCCAGCCTCGCGCTCGGCACCGCCGCCGTCGTCGCCGACGCCCTGCTGGGTGGCTCGCTCGGCACTCCCCTGGTCTACACCCAGGTGCTCTACGACGCCTGCGTCTACGGTCCGGCCCGGTGGTGGCGCCGGCTGCTGGTCGTCACCGTCGCGCTCAGCGTCGCCGCCGCGGCGGCCGGCGTGGCGCTGTGGGGCTGGCGCGGCGTCGCGGCCGGCGTGCCGATCACGTTCGCCGGTGTCCTGCCGGTGCTGACCGGGATCAGCGTGCGGCAGTACCGCGACCAGGCCACCGCGGAACGGACCCGGGCCGAGCAGACCGCCCGGCTGGTCGAGTGGGACCGCCGCCAGGCGGTGCTGGCCGAGCGGGCCCGGATGGCGCGCGAGCTGCACGACGTGGTCGCCAACCACCTCAGCGCGGTGGCCCTGCACGCCACCGCCGCGCTCTCCGCGCCGAAGCTGGACCGGAACCGGGTCGACGCGGCGCTGCGGGTGATCCGGGAGAGCAGCGTGCAGGGCATGGCCGAGATGCGGCAGCTGATCGGGCTGCTCCGGGAGCCGGCGGCCGGCGACCCGGCCGAGGAGGCGACCTGGGTACGCCTGGCCGAGCTGGACCAGCTCGTCGACCGGGCCACCGCCGCCGGGCTGCGGGTACGGGCCACGGTCACCGGCACGCCCCGGCCGCTGCCGGTGGGGGTGGACCTGGCGGCGTACCGGATCGTGCAGGAGTCGCTGACCAACGCGCTGAAGCACGGGGCGGGCACGGCGGAGCTGACCGTGGCGTACCGGCCGACGGAGGTGGTGGTGACGGTGGAGAACCCGGTGCGGGACTCCGGGGACGGGCTGCCCGGCGCGGGCGCCGGGCTGATCGGGATGCGGGAACGGGCCGCCCTGCTCAACGGCGGGCTCAGCGCCGGTCGCGACGGTGGGCGCTGGCGGGTCCGCGCCACCCTGCCCACCGGGGGCCCGCGGTGATCCGGGTCGTCCTCGCCGACGACCAGGAAGCGGTCCGGGCCGGCCTGGCCCTGATCCTCTCCGGCCCGGCGGACATCGAGGTGGTGGGCGAGGCGGGCGACGGTGAGACGGCGGTGCGGCTCTGCCGGGAGCTGCGTCCGGACGTGGCCGTGCTGGACGTGCGGATGCCCCGGCTGGACGGCGTCTCCGCCACCCGGGAGATCGTCGCCGCCGGCCTGGCCGACGTGCTGGTGCTGACCACCTTCGACCTGGACGAGTACGTCTTCGGCGCGCTGCGCGCCGGCGCGGCCGGGTTCCTGCTCAAGGACACCGACGCGGCGGGACTGGTGGCCGCGGTGCGGACGGTCGCCCGGGGCGAGGGCGTCATCGCCCCGGCCGTCACCCGGCGACTGATCACCGCCTTCGCGGCGACCGCCCCGGCCGCGCCGGCGGTGGCCCGGGCGGAGGTGGCCGCGCTGACCGCCCGGGAGCGGGACGTGCTGGCCTGCCTGGGCGGCGGGCTGTCCAACCAGCAGATCGCCGAGCGCTTGGCGATGGCGGAGAGCACGGTCAAGACCCACGTCAGCCGGATCCTGGCCAAGTTGGGGCTGCGCAGCCGGGTGCAGGCCGCCATCCTCGCCCAGGAGCTGGACCTGCCCGCACCCCCGGGGCCCTGACCCGCACGCTCGCGGGGCCACGGCGGATGGACCGCCGTCGTACGCTGCTCGGCACCGGCGGTCCGCCGGAGGGCCGTGGAGTGGGGGTCGCATGCGACGGTGGTGGGCAGCGACGGTTCTGGTGGCGTTGGCCGCCACGGCGGCGGGCTGCGACGGCGGGAGCCCACCGGAGCGGGCCGCCTCGACCTTCGCGCCCGAGGCCGGCGTCTGCCACGCGACGGCCTCCGATGACCGCAGCCCCGAGGCGTACGTCCCGATCGCCTGCTCGGCGAAGCACGAGGCGGAGACGATCATGGTCGGCCGGTTCGGCGGGGCGAACGCCGCCGCGTCGGCGCCCCCGGCCGCCGACACCGAGGGGCTCTGGCAGGCGTACGCCTCCTGTGACACGGCGGCCCACGACTTCCTGGCCGGCGAGTGGCGGGAGTCGCGGCTGGCGATGCGCGTGCTCACCCCCTCGGCGGCCCGCTGGACGGCGGGTGAGCGCTGGTACCGCTGCGACCTGGTGGAGATGGTCGCGCTGGACCGGTGGACGCCGAACCCCCGGGCGAACAGCCTGCGCGGCGCCCTGGCCGGCGAGTCGCCGCTGCGGCTGGGCTGCTACGTCCGGCCCGAGCTGACCGAGGAGCGGGTCAACATCCCGCCGGCCTCCTGCACCGGGCCGCACGACACCGAGTTCGTCGGCGCCTGGCGCGCCGAACCGGAGGCCGGCGACCTCACCGACGAGGACATCCGCGCGGGCTGCCTGACCGTGGTCGCCCGCTACGTCGGGGCACCGGAGCGGGAGCTGCGCGGCCGGTTGGAGGCGCTGCCCGTCTTTTCCTTGGAGCCGGAGTGGGAGGCGGGCCTGCCGGGCGCGTGGTGCTTCCTGCACACTCCCGGTGGGTCGCTCGACGCGTCGCTCAAGGGCGTCGGCCGCGGGGGCCTGCCCCCGGCGCGCTGACGCCCGCCGTCGAGGCCCTGCTCAGGACGTGTCAGGCTGAACCGGTGAGCGAGCCGGGCGGTATCGAGCTGTCGGCCACGCTGCGCCGCATCGAGCGCGCGGCGGGGGCGCTGGCGACGGCCAGCGTGGCCCGGATGGACGAGTCCCTGCCCTGGTTCCGCGAGCTCCCGGCCGACCAGCGCTCCTGGGTGATGCTGGTGGCGCAGGCCGGCGCCCGCTCCCTGGTGCAGTGGCTGCGCTCCGGTGGCGGCACCGCCGACAGCACCCAGGAGGTCTCCGACGAGGTCTTCGCCACCGCCCCGCAGGCCCTGGCGCGCTCGATCACCCTCCAGCAGACGGTGGCGTTGATCAAGGTGACCATCGAGGTGGTCGAGGAGCAGGTCGCCCACCTGGCCGCCCGGGGCGAGGAGCAGCAGTTGCGCGAGGCGGTGCTGCGCTTCTCCCGGGAGATCGCCTTCGCCGCCGCCCGGGTGTACGCCCGCGCCGCCGAGTCGCGCGGCTCCTGGGACGCCCGGTTGCAGGCGCTGCTGGTCGACGCGCTGCTGCGCGGGGACTCCCCGGACGTGCTGGCCAGCCGCGCGGCGGCGCTGGGCTGGGCCGACGCCCCACCGGTGGCGGTGGCGGTGGGGCGCTCCCCCGGCGGGGAGGTCTCCGCCGTGCTGCACACCGTCTACCGGCAGGCCCGGCGGATCGGGGTGGAGGTGATCGGCGGGGTGCACGGCGACCGGTTGGTGATCGTGCTCGGCGGGGCGGCCGACCCGATGGCCGCCACCGAGAAGCTGCTGACCGCGTTCGGCGACGGGCCGGTGGTGGTGGGGCCGGCCGTACCCAGTCTGGACGAGGCGACGGAGTCGGCGCGCGCCGCGCTCGCCGGCTTTCGCGCGGCGCCGGCCTGGCCGACGGCGCCCCGCCCGGTGCCGGCGGCGGGGCTGCTGCCGGAGCGGGCCCTGGCCGGCGATCCCGACGCCCGCCGGCGACTGCGCCACGACGTGTACGCGACGCTGTTCCGCGCCGGGGGTGAGCTGCTGGAGACGCTGGACGCCTTCTTCGCCGCCGGTGGCACGTTGGAGAGCGCCGCCCGGGCCCTGTTCGTGCACCCCAACACGGTGCGGTACCGGCTGCGCCGGATCGCCGAGGTGACCGGCTTCTCCCCGCTGACCCCCCGGGACGCGTTCGCTCTCCAGGTGGCGCTCACCGTGGGCCGGCTCGACCCGGTCGTCCCAGCCGTCGCAGCCGTCCCGACCCAGACAATGACCCCAGGAGTCATGAAAACCTCACAGACAGGTGACGACTCCCGCCGATCTTTGTAGGATTCCTCCAAAGGTTCTAGTGCGGTTTGGTCGGTGTCGGCACAGCGCTACCCACAGGTATCCGGGAGAGTCATAGACGTGCTCGCCGTACTCTCTCCCGGCCAGGGTTCCCAGAAACCCGGCTTCCTGACTCCCTGGCTCGACCTGCCCGGCACCGAGGCACGACTGCGGTGGTGGTCGGCGCTCGCCGGGGTCGACCTGCTGCACCTCGGCACGAACGCCGACGCCGACGAGATCCGGGACACCGCCCGCACCCAGCCGCTGCTGGTCGCCGCCGCCCTGCTCGCCGCCGAGCACCTGCCGATGTACGACGTCGGCGCCACCGCCGGCCACAGCGTCGGCGAGCTCGGCGCCGCGGCGCTCGCCGGGGTGCTCCCGGCCGAGGCGGCCATCACCCTCGCCGGGGTACGCGGCCGCGAGATGGCCGCCGCCTGCGCCCTGGAGCCGACCGGCATGGCGGCCGTCCTCGGCGGCGACCCGGACGAGGTCCTCGCCGCGCTCGCCGCGCACGGCCTGCACCCGGCCAACCGCAACGGCGCCGGCCAGATCGTCGCCGCCGGCGCGCTCGACGCGCTGGACAAGCTCGCCGCCGAGCCGCCGGCGAAGACCCGGATCATCCGGCTCCAGGTGGCCGGGGCGTTCCACACCCCGTACATGGCGCCGGCCGAGGCCGCGCTGGCCGGCGTGGCCGCCGGGATCAGCCCGGCCGAGCCGATCCGCATCCTGCTGTCCAACCTCGACGGCTCGGCCGTCAACCACGGCCGCGAGATGGTGCAGCGGCTCGTCCGGCAGGTCACCGCGCCGGTCCGCTGGGACCTGTGCATGCGCACGCTGGCCGACCTCGGCGTCACCGGGGTGATCGAGCTGCCGCCGGCCGGCACCCTGGCCGGCCTGGTCAAGCGGGAGCTCAAGGGCACCGGCGTCCCCGAGATCGTCACCCTGAACACCCCCGACGACCTGCCCGCCGCCCGCGACCTGATCGCCCGGCACAGCGGCCTGCGCGGCCACGAGCCGGTGATCCAGTTCCGGGTGGTGGTCTCGCCCGCCGCGGGCACCTTCACCCCCGCGGCGGAGCTCGCCGAGGGCGCCGACCTCCGGGCGGGCCAGGTGATCGGGCACGTCGTCACCCGGCAGGGTGAGGTCGACGTGACCGCGCACGACAGCGGCCTGCTCACCGAGTGGCTCGCCCACCACGACGACCCGGTCGCGCCGGGCCAACCGCTCGCCCGTATCGGAGGTCCCTCATGACCGGCAGTCGGATCCTCGCCCTGGGGCACTACCAGCCCTCCCGCGTGGTGACCAACGACGACCTGGCCAAGCTGGTGGACACCAACGACGAGTGGATCCGGGACCGGGTCGGCATCGCCTCCCGGCGGATCGCCGACGCCGGCGAGACGGTGGCCGACATGGCCGCCGCGGCGGCCGGCAAGGCGCTGGCCAACTCCGGCCTCACCGCCGCCGACATCGACCTGGTCGTCGTCGCCACCTGCACCTCGGTCGACCGCAGTCCCAACGTGGCCTGCCGGGTCGCCGGCAAGCTGGGCATCAGCGCCCCGGGCGCCTACGACATCAACACCGCCTGCTCGGGCTTCGCGTACGCGCTGGGCACCGTGGACCACGCCATCCGGGCCGGGGCGGCCCGCAACGCGATCGTGGTGGGGGCCGAGAAGCTCTCCGACTTCACCGACTGGACCGACCGCTCCACCTGCATCATCTTCGGCGACGGCGCCGGCGCGGCGGTGGTCACCGCCACCGCCGAGGGCGAACCCGCCGGGATCGGCCCGGTGGTCTGGGGGTCGGTGCCGGAGAAGAGCGACGCGGTCCGCATCGAGGGCTGGCGCCCGTACATCGCGCAGGAGGGGCAGGCTGTCTTCCGCTGGGCCACCACCGCGCTGGCGCCGCTGGCCCGGCAGGCCTGCGAGCGGGCCGGGATCGACCCGTCGGAGCTGGCCGCGTTCGTGCCGCACCAGGCCAACTCCCGGATCATCGACGGCATCGCCAAGCGGCTCGACATCCCCCAGGCGATCATCGCCAAGGACATCGTCGAGTCCGGCAACACCTCGGCGGCGAGCGTGCCGCTGGCCCTGTCCAAGCTGGTCGAGCGGCGCGAGGTGCCCTCCGGCGCCCCGGTGCTGCTGTTCGGCTTCGGTGGCGGCCTGACCTACGCCGGACAGGTCGTCCGGTGCCCCTGAGACCCCCTGCGGCGTCCACACGCCCAGGAGCGGCGGCCGGCGACGCCGACCGTCGAGTGACCCCCGATGAGAGGAACCAACCGCAATGACCCGTGACGAGATCACCACCGGCCTCGCCGAGATCCTCGAAGAGGTTGCCGGGGTGAACCCGGACGACGTGGCCGAGGGGAAGTCCTTCACCGACGACCTCGACGTCGACTCGCTCTCCATGGTGGAGGTCGTGGTGGCGGCCGAGGAGAAGTTCGGCGTCAAGATCCCGGACAACGAGGTGCAGAACCTCAAGACCGTCGGGGACGCCGTCAGCTTCATCGAGGCGCAGTCCTGATATGAGTCGCACCGACGTCGTCGTCACCGGGCTCGGCGCGACCACCCCGCTGGGCGGGGACGTCGCGTCGACCTGGGACGCCATGCTCGCCGGCCGCTCCGGGGTGAGTGCGCTCACCGCGGAGTGGGCCGGGCAGCTGCCGGTCCGGATCGCCGCCCAGCTGGCGGTGGATCCGGCCGGCACGCTGGACCGGGTCAAGCTGCGCCGGCTGGACCGTTCCGAGGCGATCGCGATCATCGCGGCGCAGCAGGCCTGGGCCGACGCCGGCCTGGCCGACTCCGGGCTGGACAAGGAGCGGCTGGGGGTCAGCGTCGGATCGGGCATCGGCGGCGCCCTGACCCTGCTCGCCCAGGACGACATCCTCGAGGCGTCCGGGCCGCGCCGGGTCTCCCCGCACACCATCCCGATGCTGATGCCGAACGGCCCCGCCGCCTGGGTGGGGCTGGAGCTCGGCGCCCAGGCGGGCGTCCACTCGGTGGCCAGCGCCTGCGCGACCGGCGCGGAGGCCATCGCGCTCGGCATGGACATGATCCGCGCCGGGCGGGCCGACGTGGTGGTGGCCGGCGGCACCGAGGCGGTCATCCACCAGCTGCCGATCGCCGGGTTCAGCTCGATGCGGGCCATGTCGACCCGCAACGACGAGCCGGAGCGGGCCTCCCGCCCATGGGACAAGGGCCGGGACGGCTTCGTGCTCGGCGAGGGCGCCGGCATCCTGGTGCTGGAGCGGGCCGAGCACGCCGCCGCCCGGGGCGCCCGGGTCTACGCGCGGCTGGCCGGATCCGGCATCACCTCCGACGGCTACGACATCGTCCAGCCCCACCCGGAGGGCGCCGGCGCGATCCGGGCCATCGCCAGGGCGATCGCCGACGCGGACGTGGCGAAGTCCGACATCGTGCACGTCAACGCCCACGCCACCTCGACCCCGGTCGGGGACATCGCCGAGATCAAGGCCCTGCACCAGGCGCTCGGCGACCACCCGGTGCTGACCGCCACCAAGTCGATGTCCGGGCACCTGCTCGGCGCGGCCGGCGCGCTGGAGTCGATCGCCACCATCCTGGCGATCCGCGACAGCGTGGTGCCGCCGACGATCAACCTGGACGACCCGGACGACGGTCTCGACCTGGAGGTGGCCGCCAACAAGGCGCGCCACATGGACATCCCCGCCGCGCTGAACAACTCGTTCGGCTTCGGCGGCCACAACGTGGCTCTCGTCTTCACGCGGGCCTGAGACCACAGCCTTGGAGGCTCACGTGACCACCACCGCCGTCAGCGCGGACACCACCACCGTGGACTACCGAGATCCGGAGCTGCGGCTCCGGGCCCTCTTCGACACCGGCTCGCTGCGCCTGCTGGCGCCGCGGGACACCTCCGGGGTGCTCTGGGCCCGCGGCGAGATCGACGGGACCCCGGCGATCGCGTACGCCACCGACGCCACGAAGATGGGCGGCGCGATGGGCACCGAGGGGTGCCGGCACATCGTCGACGCGATCGACACCGCCGTCCGGGAGCGGGTGCCGGTGCTCGGCCTCTGGCACTCCGGCGGGGCCCGGCTGGCCGAGGGCGTGGTCGCGCTCGACGCCGTCGGGCAGGTCTTCGCCGCCATGGTGCGGGCCTCCGGCCGGGTGCCGCAGATCTCCGTGGTGCTCGGCCCGGCGGCCGGCGGTGCCGCGTACGGGCCGGCGCTGACCGACATCGTGGTGATGAGCGGCGCCGGGCGGATCTTCGTGACCGGACCCGAGGTGGTCCGCAGCGTCACCGGTGAGCAGGTCGACATGGAGCGCCTCGGCGGCCCCGAGCCGCACGGCCGGCGCTCCGGCGTGGTCCACGTGACCTGCGCCGACGACGAGGCGGCGATGACCGAGTCGCGCAAGCTCGCCGCGCTCCTCGGCCGCCAGGGCCGGCTCTCCCCCGACGACGTGCCCGCCGGCGTCGACGACGGGCACGACCTGACCGCGAAGATGCCGGCCGAGACCAACCGGGCGTACGACGTGAAGCCGGTGGTCAAGGCGCTGCTCGACGCCCCCGGCGTGGAGTTGCACGCCAAGTGGGCGCCGAACGTCGTCACCACGCTCGGCCGGTTCGCCGGGCGGACGGTCGGCGTGATCGCCAACAACCCGCTGCGCCTGGGTGGCTGCCTCGACGCGTCCAGCGCCGAGAAGGCGGCCCGGTTCGTGCGGATGTGCGACTCCCTCGGGGTGCCGCTGATCGTGCTGGTCGACGTCCCCGGCTACCTGCCCGGTCTGGGCCAGGAGTGGGACGGCGTGGTCCGGCGCGGGGCGAAGCTGCTGCACGCCTTCGCCGAGGCGGTGGTGCCGCGGGTGACGCTGGTGACCCGCAAGGCGTACGGCGGGGCGTACATCGCGATGAACTCCCGCTCGCTCGGCGCGACCGCGGTCTTCGCCTGGCCGAACGCGGAGGTCGCGGTGATGGGCGCCAGCGCGGCGGTCAACATCCTGCACCGCAAGAAGCTGGCCGCCGCCCCGGCGGAGCAGCGCGAGACGTTGCGCGCCCAGCTGATCGAGGAGCAGACCCGGGTCGCCGGCGGCGTCAACCGGGCGCTGGAGATCGGCGTGGTGGACGACGTGATCAAGCCGGAGGAGACCCGGCGGCGGATCGCCCAGGCGCTCGCCGGCGCCCCGGCCGCCCGCGGCGCACACGGCAACATCCCGCTGTAGGGCAGATGCGGAAGGGCCTCCTGGCAACGCCTCGCGCGTGGCAGGGGGCCCTTCCTCTAGGGTGAGGGCGCCCAACCCGCGAGGAGTACGCCGTGGAAGCGACCGAGATCCGCAAGCTCGCCGCGCTCGAGGACACCCACTGGTGGTACCGGGAGCGGCGGACGCTGCTCGGCCGGGCGCTGCGCCGGCTGGCCGCCACCGGGGTGCGCCCGGAGCGGGCGCTGGACATCGGCGCGGCCGGCGGCGGGAACACCCGGGTGCTGCGGGCGCACGGCTGGCGGCCGCTGGCCCTGGAGTACAGCGCGGAGGGCGCCGGGGTGGCCCGCGAACGCGGG
Source organism: Micromonospora psammae (assembly GCF_036902725.1). Taxonomy (NCBI): domain Bacteria; kingdom Bacillati; phylum Actinomycetota; class Actinomycetes; order Micromonosporales; family Micromonosporaceae; genus Micromonospora; species Micromonospora psammae. Next base: position 48,826 of record NZ_JBAKHM010000022.1, read on the forward strand.
CTGGACGTGATCCGGGCCGACGCGCGGTACCTGCCCGTCCCCTCGGCCAGCCTGGGCCTGGTGGTGGCCTTCGACATCCTCGAACACGTCGACGAGGACCACCTGGCGGCCGCGGAGATCCGCCGGACGCTGCGCCCCGGCGGCACGGCGCTGATCGCGGTCCCCTGCGACATGGCGCTCTGGTCGGCGCACGACGTGGCGGTGGGGCACGTCCGCCGCTACGACCGGGGGTCGCTGCGGGCGGTGGTGGAGAAGGCCGGCCTGGTGGTGGACGAGCTGTGGAGCTGGAACGTGCTGCTCCGACCGGTGGCGGCCTGGCGGCGCCGGACGTCCACCGGCAGCGACCTGGACGAGCTGCACCCGGTGGTCAACCTCGGGCTGCGCACGATCGTCACCGCCGAGCGCTACCTGCCGGTGCGGTCCCTGCCCGGCGTCTCCCTGATGCTGCGCGCCCACCGTCCGGGCTGACTCCCGCCCCGCGCCACCGGGTCGGGCGGGCGACGAGCACCGGGCCGCGGGGGCACCACGACGCTTCCCCGCGTCGGCTAACATCTGCCGGCCGTCACCCCGACGGCCCGACCGACGACGGGGGACGTGGTCAGATGATCCGACGGGTGGCCCTACTGGCCGCGCTCACCCTCACCGTGACGGCCGGTTGCGCCGGGGACGGCAAGGAGCCCGCCGCCGCGCCGCCGCCGCCCGCCAGCCCGACCGCCGCGCCGACCGCCGCGGGGGCACCCTGGTACGACGACGTCGCCCCGGCCGAGGCCGGCACCACCGTCGGCGCCAGGAACAGCACCTGCCCGCTGCCGATCACCTTCTCGGTGCCGCCGAAGTGGAAGGTCGAGGCGGTGACGGTGCCGGACGCGCGGATCGGCAACGCCGTGATCCGCTGCGAGTTCGACGCGAAGCCCGCCGGCCACATCGGTTTCATGCGGGCCTGGCGGATCGAGGGGGCCGCCCCGACGCCACAGGCCACCATGGAGAGGTTCCTGGAGGCGTACGGCACCGTGCGGGAGCCGCGGTTCCGCCGGCTCAAGGCCGGTTCGTTGGACGCCTTCGAGGCGGCCTGGACCGGCGACGACGCGCCCGGTCGCGCCATCCTGGTCGACAGCCGCTCCGGCCCGGTCCTGCTGACCCTCGGCGCGATCGACGACGAGGAGTTCGAGGCGATGTTCCCGGCGTACCAGCTGGCGAAGGGGACCGCCGAGCTGTCCGAGTGAGGAGAGCGGTCCTCAGCGCAGCCGGTAGACCGCCGTCCGGGAGTTGGCGTACCGCAGGTCGGCCAGCTCGGCCAGGTCCGGGGACTCCGGGGCGACCTGCCGGTCCACGACCAGCCACCGCACCCCGTACCGGTCGCGCAGCTCGGCCAGGCCGGCGGCGGTGGGGGCGGTGAACGCGGCGTCGTTGGCCCGCAGCCGCTCGGCGTCCCAGAACGGGGCGTACGGGCCGCCGGGCAGGCCGACCATGCGGGGCGCGAACGCCCAGCCCTCGACCAGCACCGACCGTTGGCTGTACCCGCTGAGCCAGAACGAGCGGGCGTCACACCAGCCGCTCACCACCGCCCGGCAGTGCGCGTTGGTGGCGACCACGTCGTCCGGCGCGCTGTGCGCGTACACGTAGCGGGCCGCCGCCACCCGGGAGGCCGGCATCCGCTCCACCGGGTACGCGCCGCCGTTCGGGTACGTGCGGGCCTGCGCGGCGTCCAGCACCAGACCCGGCGCCCCGGCCGCCAGCACCCCGGTGAGCAGCACCGCACCGCCCCGGCCGGCCAGCCCGGGCCAGCGGTCGACCAGCCCCGGCCAGAGCAGCGCCACCAGCACGGCCAGCACCAGCAGGGCCGCCGCCCAGCAGAGCAGCGGCAGCACCGGGGCGTACGACCGGCCGGGCGGCACGGTCGCCGGGAAGCCCAGCTGGACGGCGGTGAGCAGCACCGCGAAGGCGGCCGTACCCGCCCCGAGCAGCGCGGCGGCGCGGCGGCTCAGCGCCGCCCGCGCCAGCAGCTCGACGTACCCCCAGGCCGACAGGAGCACGCCGAACGCGAAGCCGGCCCGGGTGAAGTACTGGTTGCTGCTGCCGGGGTGACCGACCAGCAGGTAGATCGCCGGGCCGGCGAGCGCCCCGCCGAGCAGGAAGACCTGCGCCGGTTCGAGCCGCCCCCGGCGCAGCCGCAGCAGCGCCACCACCCCGGCCAGCCGGAGCTGGAGGTTGAGCAGGAAGGCCACCAGGACCGCGGCCCAGAGCAGCCCGGTCACCGGGGCGGAGTTCTGTTCGCCCACGTACGGGCGCAGTCCGGAGAAGAGGTCGACGGTGACCCCGTGGCTCTCGAAGGCGAAGAGCACCGCGGTGGCGAAGACCTGCGCCGCGACGGTCAGGCCGACCGCGGCGAGCACCGCCCGGGGCAGCCGCCGCCGGACCACCAGCGTCACCGCGGCGGTGAGGGCGAGCGCGGCCAGCACGACCGGGACGGAGCTGGCCTTGGCGCCGGTGGAGGCGGCCAGGAAGAGCGCCGCAAGCACCCAGGCGCCCCGGCCGACCGGTGGCACCGTCGACCCCCGGGCCCGGCCGACGAGCTCGGCCAGCACGGCGATCAGCGGAAACAGCAGCACCCAGCTGTACGTCATCGACGGGCTGCCCCAGACGATGAAGGTGGCCTGGGTGCCGAAGAGCTGCCGGACGCCGTTCTCGAAGCCGAACTCGCCGACGGTGAACAGCAGCGCGGCGGCGGCCACCCCGGCGTACGGCCGGCCGGTGATCCGCCAGCCCACCACCGCGGTCAGCGTGGCGGCGAGCGCGCAGAGCGCCGGCACCCCCAGCCGGAAGAAGACGGTGGGCAGGTCCACCCCGCTGGCCAGGCTGGCCGCGGCGAGGTGGGCGAAGCCGAACCAGTGGTAGTGCAACGGCTCGCCGGCCACCTGCGGCACGTCCAGCGGCACCTGGTGGGTGGCCGCGCCGGCGAGCGAGAGCTGGAACGCCAGGTCGATGTACTGGGCCTGCCCCTCGTCGGCGGGGAGCACCGGGTTGACCTTGAGGAACGACTCGTACAGGTAGAGCGTGAAGCCGGCGACCACCCCGGCGAGCGACCAGGCCCAGCCGGCGGGCACCGGGGTCAGGTCGCCGGCCCGCCAGTGCCGGCGCAGCCGGGGCACCAGGGCGAACGGCAGCAGCACCGCGAGGGGCCAGAGCCACAGCCGGTCGGGCACCCCGGCGGCGGTGAAGACCGCCCAGCCGACCAGCTCCAGCACCAGGCCGACGGCGGCGCCCATGGCCAGCTCCTCGGCCAGGGTGTGCGGCCGGCGGCGCAGCGCCCGCCAGACCAGCGTGCCGGGCAGCACCACGGCCAGCGCCGCGTACCCGGTGTAGCGGAGCAGGTCGAGCGCGGGCGTGCCGGCGGCGAGCAGGGTGACCGCGACGAAGGCGTACCCGGCCAGGGCCGGGGCGTAGCGCCGCGCGGCCCGGCGGCGACGCGGCGCGGCGGTGGACGGGGCGGCGTCCCCGGTGGCGAGGGTGGTCACCGCAGGCTGTCGGCCAGCTCGACCACGTCCTCGGCGGCGCGGGGGGCCGGGCCCGCGGGGCCGGTGGCCGGGTCCACGGCGCTGTCGGTGGCGACGAAGTACGCCGGCCGCCCCTGCACCGCCGTGTAGATCCGGGCCACGTACTCGCCGAGCAGGCCGAGGCAGAGCAGCTGCACCGCGCCGAGGAAGAGGATCGCGACGTAGAGCGAGGGCCACCCGGTCACCGTGGCGCCGGCCAGCCAGGCGAGCACGGCCACCACCACGAGCACCCCGCAGACCACCACCCCGGCCAGCCCGAGCCAGGTGGCGAAGCGCAGCGGGGCGGCGGAGAAGCTGGTGACGCTCTCGGCGGCCAGCCCGGCCATCCGGGACAGCGGGTACTTGGTCCGCCCGGCGGCCCGCTCCTGCCGCCGGTACGCGACCTCGCCGCTGGGAAAGCCGAGCCAGGGCACCACCAGCCGCAGCACCGGGCTGCGCTCGGGCAGCTCCCGCAGCGCCTCCACCGCCGCCCGGCTGAGCAGCCGGAAGTCCCCGGCCTGGGCGGGCACCTGCTTGCCGACCAGCCGGCGCATCAGCCGGTAGTAGCCGGCCGCGGTCCACCGCTTGAACCGGGTGTCCCGGCTGCGGTCGGCCCGGACGCCGTACACGATGTCCAGGTCGTCGGCGCGGGCCCGGCGCAGCATCTCGACGATCGTCTCGGGTGGGTCCTGGAGGTCGGCGTCGATGCTGACCACGTACCGGCCGTGGGCGCGGAGCAGCCCGGCGATCAGGGCCGCCTGGTGGCCGCTGTTGCGGCGCAGCCGCAGCACCCGCAGCTGTGGCCAACCGGCGCGCAGGGCGGTCAGCCCGGCCGGGGTGCCGTCGGTGCTGCCGTCGTCGACCGCCACCACCTCGTACGCCTCGCCGAGACCGTCGAGGACGGCGCGCAGCCGCCGGGCGAGCAGCGGCAGCACGCTCTCCTCGTTGAACATCGGCACGACCACGGACAAGGTGGGCTCCGGTGTGGTCACGGTGCTCCTCCCTCCCGTCGTTCCGGCGGCGGACCACCGCACGCTATCAGCCGCGGCGGTCCCGGCCGGGCCCCCGCGACCGCGCCGGGCCGTCAGCGGCCGCAGCTGCTGGCGGGCAGGCCGGGCACCGGGACCGGGGAGCGTCCGACCGGCCGCGCCTTGCCGGCGAGCACCCGGGCGAGCGCGGTCATCGAGGCCCGGCCGGAGGAGTAGGTGGCGAGCAGGGTCGGCGACTTCGCCTTGCCCAGCACGTACGGGGTGTCCATGGCGACCGTCACCGCCGCGTCCCCGGCCAGGTCACCGGCGTCGTCGCCGTAGCCGACGAGGTGGACCTTCGTCCCACCGTCGGGCACCACCTTCACCCCCGTCGCGGTCAGCGCCGCGGTCAGCGAGGCGCGGGTGTGGTCGCGTCCGGCGGAGGTGGTGACGGTGACCGGGCCCTTCACCCGGGCGTCGCAGCCGCCGCGCAGGGCGGTCACCGCGGCGGCGGCCAGCTCGTCGACGGCCGCGCGGTGCGCGGGGCTGTTGAGCGTGGACAGCGCCGGGGCGGGGCGGTCGGCCAGTTGGAACTTCATGGTCAGCACCCGGGTGACCGCCTCGACCAGCCGGGTGCGGGGCAGCGAGCCGTCGCGCAGCGCGCCGAGCAGCCCGTCGTACGCCTGGCCGACGTGCGGCGGCATGAGGATCAGGTCGTTGCCGGCCAGCAGCGCCTTCACCGCGGCCTCCCCCGGCGGGAAGCGCTTCGCCGGCGGCATGTTCATCCCGTCGGTGATCACCACGCCCTTGAACCCGAGCTGGCCGCGGAGCACGTCGGTGAGGAGCTTGCGGGAGAAGGTGGCCGGGGTGCCCGGGTCGACCGCCGTGACGTCGAGGTGCGCGGACATCACCGCCATCGCGCCGGCGTCGATGCCGGCGGTGAACGGCGGCAGCGCGGTCCGGTCGAGCTCGGTGCGGGGCTGGGCGACCACCGGCACGTCCTCGTGGGAGTCGGTCTCGCTCATCCCGTGTCCGGGGAAGTGCTTGACGGTGGCCGCCACCCCGGCGCTCTGCAGGCCGCGGACCGCGCCGGCGACCTGGGCGGAGGCCCGCTTCGGGTCGGCGCCGAAGGAGCGGGAGCCGATCACGGTGCTGCGGGTGGCGAGCACGTCGGCCACCGGGGCCAGGTCCAGGTTGATCCCCATCGCGGCCAGTTCGGTGCCGGCGGCCCGCCAGGCGGCCTGGGTGAGGGCCGGGTCGCCGGCGGCGCCGGCGGCGAGCGCGCTGGGCAGCAGGGTCACCCCGTCGGTGATCCGGGTCACCACCCCGTACTCCTGGTCCGTGCTCACCAGGAACGGGGCCCGGCCGGCGGGGAGTTCGGCGGCGGCCGCGCGCAGCCCGGTGGTCAGCTCCCGGACCTGCCGGGGGTTGTCGACATTGGTGGTCTCCTGGTTGCCGGAGGTCGGGTCGTCGGCGCTGAAGCCGACCAGGATGAGCCCACCGAGGCGGTACTTCGCGATCATCTCGGCGGGGGTGTCGACCCCGGCGAGGGCCCGGTTGCCGGCGGCGGAGCCGGGCGGGACCGCGGTGGCGGCGCTGCCGTACGCGTAGGGCATCAGCACCTGGCCGACGAGGTCCTCGTCGGTGAGCGTGCCGACCAGCGCCGCCGCCCGGGCGGCCGGGTCACCCGCGGGCTCCGCCGCCGGGCTCGCGACGGCCGAGGCGGACGCGGAGGCGGAGGGGCTCGGCGCGGGACGCGGCCGGTCCGGCTCGCCGGCGCAGGCGGAGGTGAGCAGCGCGGTCAGGGCGGCGACGGCGACGCCGGCGCGTCGCGGGGAAATCGACACGCGGCCCATCAAACCCGTTGCCGACTTATCGGGGCAACCCGGCCCGCGGGTGGGCCCGGCCGGGAACGCCAATCCCACGGCGGCGGCGGGGCGCTCAGCCCACCCGGGTGAGCAGCGTCACGGGCGCGCCGTCCCCGGCGTACCGGTACGGCTCCAGCTCGGCGTCCCAGGCGGTGCCGAGCGCCTTGTCCAGCGCGTGCGCGAGCGCCTCGGGCGCGCGGGCGGACGCCATGATGCTGCGCAACCGGTCCTCGCCGAGCTGGATGTCGCCGGCCGCGCCGACGGTGGCCCGGAACAGCCCCCGCCCCGGCACGTACATGAAGCGCTCACCGTCGGCGCCCGGACTGGGCTCCTCGGTGACCTCGAAACGGATCATGGGCCACTGCCGGAGGGCAGCAGCCAGCTCGGCGCCCGTCCCCGGGCGACCGGTCCACCCGCACTCGGCCCGGCGGACGCCGGGATCGACGGGCTGGGCCGTCCAGTGCAGGTTGACCGGCGCGGCGAGGACGCGCGCGATCGCCCACTCGACGTGTGAGCACACGGCGAGCGGGGTCGAGTGGACGTATACGACGCCACGCGTTGGCACGGTGACCTCCCGGAGAGCGAGGTGCGTCTTCCCCTACGACCTCGACCAGCCGGGTGGCTTCTGCAACACATGATGACTCCTGTGACGGATGGTGCGCCAGGGAATCGGGAAATTCGCCGACCGGAATAGCCGTACCGGTGAACCTGGTTGTGCTCCCCGGACAGCACGATGACCAGCCAGGCATCGTGGTCGTGTACAGTTTCCTGGGCGGTTCTGCGCCGCCGTACATCTTCGCGGGCCGAGGCTCAACCGGGCGTCACCCGCACAAGCCCCCGGACGTTCCCGTCCTCCCGTACGTCTTCAAGGAGTACCTCCGTGGCGAGCAACACCTCTAAGACCGCGCGCGCGTCAGTCCGGGCCGGCCAGGCTGGCCAGGGTGGCGCCCTCAGCGTGCTGGGCGAGTTCAAGTACCTCATCCCGCTCAACGGCGGCAAGCACGCCTACGTGCGGAACCTGACCAACGGCAAGACCGCGCACCTGCGCACCGACTCCGAGGCCTTCGTCGAGGAGATCCGGGTGCTGGCCGCCGCCGGCCACGCCGCCAAGATCCGCGCCGAGATCAACAACCTCGCCGCGACCCACCCGGGCGACGGCTGGGACAAGACCGAGAAGCGTCTCGTCGAGGCCGGCGTCTTCGAGGGCTGAGCGCCCTTCCCCCAGCAACACCTCGGAACCGCCCGTCGGGTCATCCCGGCGGGCGGTTCCGCGTTTTCGAGCCCGGCCCGGCCGGGCCGGGCTCGATCGACACCTTTTTGCGGCGGGTCGGGGTGTCCTGGCGGTGGGACACCGCGACCCGCCGCATCTCGCGTGGATCTTCACCGGGCCGGGACCGCCCGGTCAGCGGTCGAGCAGGGCGACCTCGCCGGTGGCCAGGTCGTAGAGGGCGCCGACCACGTCCACCCGGCCCTCGGCGACCGGCCCGCTGAGCAGCTCGTCGGCGCGCAGGGCGGCCACCGTGCGCCGTACGTGCCGGCGGACCGCCATCGGGTGCGCCCGCGGGTCGTCGGCCCCGACCTCGGTCACCGCCGGCGCGATCTGGTCCACCAGGTACGCCAGCGCGCCGCCGGGCCGCTCTCCGCTGCGCAGGGTGTCGATGGCCGAGGCGACCGCACCGCAGCGCTCGTGCCCGAGCACCATCACCAGCGGGACGCCGAGCTGGCCCACCACGAACTCGATGGAGCCGTGGACGGCCCGGTCGAGCACGTGCGCCCCGGTGCGGATCACGCAGATCGACCCGAACGTCTGGTCGAAGATCGCCTCCAGCGGCACCCTCGAGTCGATGCAGCCGAGCACCACCGCGTAGGGCTGCTGGTCGCCGGAGGCGACCGCCGCGGCGGCGGTGACGTCGTGGCCGTGCACCGGCCGGCCGCTGACGAAGCGGCGGTTCCCGGCGAGCAGCTCCACCAGGGCGGAGCGGGGCGTGCGCCGGCCCCCGCCGGCCGACGTTCCGTGCGGCGACGACATGTCTCCCAGCCTGGTCACCGATCCGGCCGCGCGCGGGCGGGTTGCGAATCTTCTCACCACCACGGTTGGCGTGATGTCATGACGGGTAGCCCGTGTTACCGCCGGGTACTGCCCGGGACGAGGTGACCGGGCGGCCGGGGAGGTGGCGATGTCAAAGCAACTGGAGGTGCGTCTTCCCGACGGGGTGAGCCTGCACGTCGAGGCGACCGGGCCGGCGGACGCCCAGGTCACCGCGATCCTGCTGCACGGCTGGACGCTGGACGGGCGGGCCTGGCACCGGCAGCTGGCCGGGCTGCGGGAGCACTTCGGCGACAGCGTCCGGGTGGTCACCTACGACGCCCGCGGCCACGGCCGGTCCAGCTGCATGGCGCTGCGCACCGCCACCCTGGCCCAGCTCGGCGACGACCTGGCCGCGGTGGTGGACGAGGTCGCCCCCGCCGGCCCGGTGGTGCTGGTGGGGCACTCGATGGGCGGGATGACGGTGATGGAGTACGCCCACCGCCACCCGGAGCACTTCGCCGCCCGTACCGCCGGGCTGGTCTTCGTCTCGACCACTGCGGAGGGGCACACGCACACCGCCTACGGGTTGTCCCCGCGCATCGCCCGGCTGATCCGGCTCGCCGAGACCACCGGCGCCGGGGTGCTGGCCCGGTGCGGCTCCTGGCGCCCGCCGCGGGCGCTGTTGCGCGCGCTCCGGCCGAGCATCCGCTGGATGCTCTTCGGCGACCGCTGCGAACCGAGCGACATCCGGCTGGTCACCTCGGCGGTGGCCCGGGCCTCGCTGCGTTCGATCGGCGGGTTCCGCGCCTCGATCGGCGACCAGCACCGGCTGGCGACGCTGGCCGCGCTGGCCCACCTGCCGGCGGCGGCGCTGGTCGGCGACCGGGACCGGCTCACCCCGCCGCCGTGCGCGGAGTCGATCGCGGCCGCCCTGCCGGCGACCGAGCTGACCGTCTGCCCCGGCGCCGGGCACATGCTGATGATGGAACGGCCGGACGAGGTGACCGGCGCGCTCGCCGGGGTGCTGCGCCGGGTCCTGGCCGACGTCCCGGAGGCCGCACCCGCCGCCTGAGCGGCGCCGGGCGGGGTGTCCGACGTCGCGGGACGCGGCATGGCCCCGACATGGGGCGGGACCGTGCCCGTACCCTCATTCCGCCCGACGCGCGCCCGCGTCCGGGCGACCCCGTCCCACAGGAGCCCGTACGGTGACCGACCAGACCACCCTGGAGCAGGAGATCGCCGCCGAGCAGCGGCATCTCGACCGGGTGTACGCCCGCCTCGCCGAACTGCGTCGCTCGGCCGCCCGCGCGGAGCGGGACGGCTACCGCCAGGCCCGGGTCGGCAACTTCGGCGCGCTGGTCGAACGGGACGCCATGGTCTTCCACGCCGCCCGGCGCCGGCACGTCCTGGACGCCGAGCACGAGGGGCTGGTCTTCGGCCGGCTCGACCTGCGCGACCGGCAGGTGCTGCACGTCGGGCGGCTCGGGGTGCGCGGCGAGGACGCCGAGACCCTGGTGGTCGACTGGCGCGCCCCGGCGGCCGCCGCGTTCTACCAGGCCACCCCGGCCGAGCCGCTGGGCGTGGTCCGCCGGCGCACGATCAGCTCCTCGGCCGAGAAGGTGACCCGGATCGAGGACGACCTGCTGGACCCGGGGGCGGCGCCGCCGGACATGGCGGTGGTGGGCGACGGCGGGCTGCTGGCCACCCTGTCCCGGGCCACCGGCCGGGGCATGCGGGACATCGTGGCGACCATCCAGCGGGAGCAGGACGAGGCGATCCGCTCCCCCGGCTCGGGGGTCACGATCGTCTCCGGCGGCCCGGGCACCGGCAAGACCGCGGTCGCCCTGCACCGGGCGGCGTACCTGCTCTACTCCGACCGCAGCCGGTACGCCGGCGGCGGCATCCTGGTGGTCGGCCCGTCCTCGGTCTTCGTGGAGTACATCGCGTCGGTGCTCCCGTCGCTCGGAGAGGAGACCGCCACCCTGCACTCCCTGGGTTCGCTCTTCCCGGGCATGTCGACGACCCGGACCGATCCGCCGGAGGTGGCGGCGGTGAAGGGCTCGCTGCGGATGCGCCGGGTGCTGGAGCGGGCGGTCCGCGACGCCGTGCCGGACGGGCCCGACGAGCTGCGCCTGCTCTACCGGGGGCAGCTGCTGCGGTTGGAGCGGCGGGAGCTGGACGGCATCCGGGACCGGGCGCTGTCCCGGGGCGGCCGCCGCAACGAGGTGCGCCGGGTCGGCTTCGACGGGGTGTTCGGGGCGCTCTGGGCCCAGGCCCGGCGGCTGAACATCGGCCGGCTGCCCGAGCAGCGCGCCTTCGAGGACGAGATCGTCGACCGGCCGGAGTTCCGGGAGTTCCTGAAGGCGTGGTGGCCGCGGCTGCACCCGCGGCACGTGCTGGACTGGCTGGCCCGGCCGGAGCGGCTGCGCCGGTACGCCGGCGGCATCCTCTCCCGGGCGGAGATCGCGCTGCTGGACGGGGCGTACCGGACGCTGGGCACCGAGGGGCTGACGGTGGCCGACATCGCCCTGCTGGACGAGCTGGACGCGCTGCTGGGCAAGCCGATGAAGCCGGCGAGGCAGAAGCGGGACCCGTTCCAGCTGGCCGGCGGGGTACGCGAGCTGAGCACCTTCGCCGACCGGCAGCGCGCGGCCCGGGCCGCGGCGCGGGAGCGCCCGGAGGACTACCGGGACTTCGCGCACGTGGTGGTCGACGAGGCGCAGGACGTGTCGCCGATGCAGTGGCGCATGATCGGCCGGCGGGGGCGGCTGGCGTCGTGGACGGTGGTGGGCGACCCGGCGCAGACGGCGTGGACGGGTGACCCGCAGGAGTTGGACCGGGCCCGGGACCAGGCGCTGGGGCGGCGTCGGCGGCACCGGTTCAGCCTCACCACCAACTACCGCAACTCGGCGGAGATCTTCGCGGTGGCGGCGGCGGAGATCCGCCGGCTGCACCCGGATCTGGAGCTGCCGACCGCGGTCCGCTCGACCGGCGTGGAGCCGGTGGAGCGGACGGTGCCGGCGGCCGAGCTGCCGGCGGCGACCGTCGAGGCGGTGGACACGCTGCTCGCGGAGGTGGAGGGCACGGTCGGGGTGATCACGCCGGTGCCGCGTCGGGACGAGGTGGCCGGCTGGCTGGGCGACCGCGGCTCCCGGCTCCAGGTGGTGACCAGCCTCCAGGCCAAGGGCATGGAGTACGACGGCGTCGTGCTGGTCCGTCCGGGCGAGATCCGGGCCGATCCGGGTTCGGGGGTACGGACGCTCTACGTGGCGCTCTCCCGGGCCACCCAGCGGCTCACCACGATCGACGTCGCCGGCTGACCGGCGGCGGTTCGGGGCTTACTTGCACACATAGCGATGTGAGCATAGATTGGTCCGAGGCCCTGGCGGCGACGGAAGGTGTGGGCGTGGGCGCAGGTCATGACCACCACCACGGGTCGGTCGCGAACGCCGCGCACCGCCACCGGGGCCGACTCTGGGCGGCCTTCGCGCTGCTCGCCGCCCTCATGGTGGTCGAGGCGGTCGCCGCGTTCGGCACCGGTTCGCTGGCCCTGCTCTCCGACGCCGGGCACATGTTCACCGACGTGCTCGGCATCGGCATGGCCCTGGCGGCGATCACCGCGACCCGGCGGGCCGACCGCGACCCGCAACGCACCTTCGGGCTCTACCGGCTGGAGGTGCTCGCCGCGCTGGCCAACGCGGTGCTGCTCAGCGGCGTCGCGATCTACGTGCTGGTCGAGGCGGTCCGCCGGTTCGGCGACCCGCACGAGGTGCTCACCGGCCCGATGCTGGCGGTCGCGGTGCTCGGCCTGCTGGCCAACGTGGCTGCGTTCGCCCTGCTGCGCGCGGGGGCGCAGGAGAGCATCAACCTGCGCGGGGCGTACCTGGAGGTGATCGGCGACCTGCTCGGCTCACTCGGCGTGATCGGGGCCGCGCTGCTGATCGGCGGCACCGGCTGGTGGTGGGTGGACCCGGCGGTGGCGGTGGCGATCGGCCTGTTCATCCTCCCCCGCACCTGGCGGCTCGGGCGGGCGGCGGTCCGCATCCTCGTGCAGGCCGCCCCGGAACACCTCCAGGTGACCGCCGTGCACGACCGGCTGGCCGCCGTCCCCGGCGTGGCCGAGGTGCACGACCTGCACGTCTGGACCCTGACCTCCGGCATGGACGTCGCCTCCGCGCACCTCACCATGACCCCCGGCGCCGAGGTGGGCACCGTGCTCGCCGCCGCCCGCAGCGCCCTGCATGAGGACTTCCGGATCGACCACGCCACCCTCCAGATCGAGCCCGGCGCCGCGCCCGGCGCGTGCGGCCCATCGCACTGGTAGTGCGTCCGCGCCCAAAAAATTGGGCGTTGAATGCCGGATTAGGCCACCTTTAACAGCAATCTCAGCAGTACCGTGAGTCACGAAGCGGGCGGGTGTCACACCCGTACCGGTAGGCTCGGCCCCGGCCTCCGCCCGGCGGCGCCCCAACGGTGCCGGCGGTGGCCGTCGCCTAATCGCCCGCAGGGGCGAGCCGGGGAACCATGTTCCTGGGGTGTATCCGCGTCAGCGGTAGGGATCTTCCGTCCCGAACCCGTCAGCTAACCCGGTCGGCGGCTGACGGAAGGGATGTGCATGCACGTACGAAAGACCACCGCGCGGCTCGTGGCCGCGGTCGTCGCGACGCTCGCGCTCGGCGTGTCGTCCGCGCCGATCGCCTCGCCGGCCACCGCCGCACCGACCACCCGGCTCGCCGCCCCCGACGACGAGGGCGGCACCCCCGCGCTCCGCGCCCAGCTCGAGACGGCCAGCAAGGGCTGGCTCGACGCCAAGGCGGCGCTGGAGCGCTCGACCAAGCGCCAGCAGGAGCTCAACACCCAGCTCAAGACCGTCGAGTCGGAGTTGACCGTGCGCAGCGGCAAGGTCGGCGAGATCGCCGGCGTGGCGTACCGCACGGGCCGGCTCGGGCCGATGTCCGCGCTGCTCAACAGCTCCAGCCCGGAGGGCTTCCTGGACCGGGCCGCGGCGCTGGAGACGGTCGCCACCAACGAGGACCGGGAACTGCGCGACCTGCTGCGCACCCGCGACGAGGCCAACCGCACCCGCGCCGAGCTGAACAAGGAGATCGTCGAGCAGCGCAAGCAGATCACGGTGATGGCCAAGCGCAAGCAGCAGGCCGAACGGGCCCTCGCCGTGGCCGCCGCCGACAAGCCCGCCGCCACCAGCGGCGGCGGCTCCGCCCGGGGCACCTCCACGTCGAACGCCAAGGCGGCGCCGCGCAACCCGGACGGCTCCTGGCCGTCCGAGTCGTGCAGCGTCAACGACCCCACCCCCGCCAACGGCTGCATCACCCCGCGCACGCACAACGCGCTCAAGCAGGCTCAGGCCGCCGGCTACACCCGGTACGTCTCCTGCTACCGCCCCAGCGGCTCCGGCGAGCACCCGAAGGGCCGGGCGTGCGACTTCGCCGCCCAGAAGAACGGCTTCGGCGGGGACGCCACCGGCGGCGACCGGACGTACGGCAACAACCTGGCGGCGTACTTCATCCGCAACGCCGACCGCCTCGGCGTCCTGTACGTGATCTGGTACCGCCAGATCTGGCTACCCAGCAGCGGCTGGAAGTCCTACAGCGGCGCGAACGGCGACCCCTCCAGCGACCACACCAACCACGTACACCTCTCCATGTACTGACCCCTGCCCCCGGTGTGGATCATGCGGTTGTGGTGCGGTGCGCAAGCCCCGTAGCGGGGCGGGGACGCCCACCACACCTGCATGATCCACCCGCGGGGGTGGTGGGGTCAGGTCAGGGGGTGTCGGGGGTCAGGGCGGGGCCCAGGCGGGTGGCCAGGGCCAGGTGGGCGGCGCGGGCCTGGCGGAAGGCGTAGCCGAAGAGGGGGGCCGGGGCGGCCAGGGTGATCTCCACGTCGATCCGGAGCACGCCGGACTCCTCCCGCAGCCGGGTGTGGTTGCGGACCGTCGTGCCGGGCTGCTGCCGGGCGACCGTGACGATCTCGTCCTCGGTGACCACCAGGACGTCCGCCTGGTAGGTGACCGGGAAACGCAGCGGGCCCAACTCCAACCGGTCGGTGATGGCGTAGCTGGCCCGGGCGCCGGGGCGGGCCGGCAGCCGGCGCACCCGGACGATCAACGGATGCAGCTCCCCCTGGCGGGCGGGGTCACTCAGCAGCGCCACCGCGTCCGCGCGCGAGCAGCGTGCCTGCACCGTGTAGCTGAACGTCTCCCGCCGGACCACCGCGCCTCCCCACCCTCGTCGGTCGCCCGATCGTCCCAGTACCGGGGAGGACTGGCAACGGGGACCCGCCGCGGGGCCGGGACACCACCCGCACGGTGTACGTCGCGGTGGTGAGGCGAGGCCGACCCACGGCAGTGGAGGCGGCGCCGGTCAGGCGCCGGGAAGGACCTCCGGGGTCGCGTGGCCGGCGAAGTAGGGCTCGGGGGCGCCGAAGAGGCCGAGCAGCCCGGTGACCCAGAGCTGGCGGTGCACGAAGCGGCTCGGCTCGGTGACCACCAGCTTGACGCCGCTGACCTCGGCGGTCTGGAACCCGGCCACCATGGCGCTGATGCCGACCGAGTCGATGAAGGTGACGAGCCGCATGTTCAGCTCGATCCGGGACGGCAGCCCCTTGGCGAGCACCTCGGCGATGGCCTCCCGCACTTCGTACGCGGTGTCGACGTCGACCTCACCCCGCGGGGCGATCTCGATGACACCACCCGGCATGACCGACTTCACGATCGACAGGCTCACGCGAGCACCTCCACTCGCCCGTCCACGGGCGCCTCATCAGTACGCGGGCCGCGACCGAGAGTATTCCCCCAACGGCCTCGGTCGCCACCCCTCGGGATGAGCAATTCGCGGATCCGGACCGACCGGGCCACCCTGTTCGGCATCGTTCCTGGTTCCGTCCGCTCCGGTGAGCGACCGATCCGGGCCGCTCCAACCGTCCCAGGGTACCGGGCGCCGTCCACCCGGTTCCCGATCCGGTCGCTGCGGGCGAGCCCCCTGCCGCCCGGCGCGGGCCCGGCCCGGGTTGCCCCGGCCGCCTAGCCTCGGCGGGAGAAGCGTCACCACGACGAAGGGACGTTCGATGATCAAGAAACTGCTCGGCCTGGCCGGTGTCGGCGCGCTGCTCGCCCTCGTGCTGGCCTGCGGCTTCGGCGGCGGGGGCGGGGACGACGACGATGACGACGACGATTTCGCCCGCGCGACCGCGGTGGTCGTGGTCCGCTGAGGGCACGGCGTGAGTTTGCGGCGCGGCCCGGCTGGGCACTGGCGAGTGTGAGCGGACCATGACGCGCGCCGCAGATGACGTCGAAGTCCGAAGTGGCCGCAGGCTTCGGCACCCCGAGGAGGTAACCACGATGTTCGGCAGCAACCTGCTGGAGCGCCGCAGCAAGCCGGAGCGGATCGCGGACCAGGCATGGCAGCACCTCGTGTCGGCGGTCGGCTCGGCCGGCGACAGCGTCCGGGACGCCGCGAAGTCGGTCCGGGGCGGCGGCCCCGGCCTCGGCGACGCCGGCGACCTGGTCGGCTCGGCGGCCGACGAGGCCCGGCGCCGGGCGACGCTGGCCTTCGACGCGCTGGCCGGACGCCGACCCGCCCTGCCCTGGACCCTGCTGATCAGCGCCGCGCTGGTCGGCGCCGCGATCGGCTGGGCCGCCGGCACCGCCGCGCGGGCCGCCGGCAGCCGTGACAGCCGGGCCGTCGACGACATCGAGTTCGTCGACGTGGACCGGCCGAACTCGCCGGTCGGCCTGGACGGCTGACGCTTCACCGCACGGACACGCCCCGGCCGACGGACCAGTCGGCCGGGGCGTGTCGTGTTCCCGGGCCGGCACCCCCGACCCCCGCTCCTGAGACTCAGTCGAGGTGGAAGACGATCCCGTCGCCGACCACCGTGCGCCGGATCCCCAACCCGTCCACCGGCCGGTCCCCCGCCCCGCGCCAGCGGGTGTCCGCGGCGTACCCGGGCAGCAGCACCACCGTGCGCACCCCCGCCGCGCGCAGGTACCCGACCGAGCCGACGTCCGGGAAGGTGGCGCTGGCCGCCCTGATCCGCTCCTGCGACTCGGGAGTGAACGAGGCGAGACCGTTGACCACCCGGGGGAACCCGTCGGTCGACCAGAGCATCACGTGGAACTCGCGGGTCCCCTCGCTGGGCAGCACCAGGGCCGGGCCGGTCAGCCCGCGCAGGGCCACCGGCTGAGCCGGCACCGGCACGTGCGGGGTGCGGTTGACCCCCTCCAGCAGCACCAGCGCCACCGGCAGCACCAGCACCAGCCGGGTCGCCCGCCCCCACCGCCCGACCGGCCCCGCCGCCGGCTCCCGGACGGTCAGCGCCCCGGCGGCGAGGACGCCGAGCAGCAGCGTGGTCCAGAGCACCAGCCGGCCCGGGGTGCGGATGCCGTCCCAGCCCGGCGCGTACCGCACCAGCGTCACGTAGCCCGGATCGCCGTCACCGCCCAGCGTCGTGCCGGCCGCCAGGGCCACGCTGACCAGCACCCCGGCGGCGAGCGCGATCCGGTGCCGGACCCGCCAGGCGGAGAAGACCAGGCCGGCCAGCGCCAGGCCGATCAGCACCACGCCGGGGAGCAGCGTCATCTCACCCGGGAAGCCGAGCGCCGCCCGGGCCGTACCGTGCCGCTCACCCCAGAGCCAGGACTGCGGCGGGGCGGTCAGGAAGCCGATCGGCGGCGGGGAGAACATCGCGATCTGGGCGACCGTCCGCCGCCCGGCCGGATGGCGGGCCACCACCTCGAAGTAGGGCGCCGCCATCAGCAGGGTCACCCCGACGAAGCCGACGACGCCCGCCAGGTCGGCCAGGAGCAGGCCGCGCGGGACCGCCGGCCGGGCGCGGCGCCGCCACCAACGCCAGCCGAACCCGGCCACCACGGCGAGGCAGAGCAGACCCAGCACGTACGCGAAGGGCAGGCCGATGCCGAAGCCGAGGGTGACCTGCCAGGCGGCGACCGCCCAACCGCCGGCCGCCCAGCCCGGCCGGACACGGTCCGGCCGGTGGCCGTGCCGCAGCGACCAGCCGTGCCCCCGGGCGAGCATGGCCAGCGCGAGGGCGATCCCACCGACGCAGAGCACGTGCAGGTGCCCGGCCTGGGCCAGCTTCCAGGGCGCGTACGCGAAGGACGCCCCCGCCACCGCCGACCCGGCCCGCCCGGCCCCCAGCTGCCGGCTCAGCGCGTACGCCCCGACGAACGCCAGCGCGTGCACCAGCACGTAGAGCAGGTTGTAGCGGACCACCGCCGCGACCGGCCCCTCCCCCACCATCGCGAACGGGGCGAAGCCGAGCAGGGTGTCGGAGTAGGCGTAGGTGTACGGCTCGGGGAAGAACGTGTTCGAGTGCCACACCCGCGCCGGGTCGGTCCGCAGGGCGTGCCCGCCCCAGGCGATCTGCCACGCCTGCAACGTCGGGTCCCCGGTGTCCTGCGGGATGGTGCTCGCCGGGTGACGCAGCGTCGGCCAGGTCAGCGCCGCGGCCAGGGCGAGGGCGGCGAGCCCGACGAGGCTCCACTCGTGCCGGGCCACCCGCCACGCGCCGCGGCCGACCCGCCGGATGACGACGGCGGAACGCTCACCCCTCACCCGCACGCTCCTCCCTCGCCGCTGGCCAGATCGTGCCCGAGCCAACCCCCGGTTGTCGACGCCCGACCAGCCGGCCCGCCGTGGCGTGCCCCGGGTCACCCGGCCGGGGCGAGGGCGGCTCACCCCGGCCGGCGGCAGCATCGCGCTCGGCGGGGGCGTACGCCCGCCCCGTACCGCATCCCGGGAAGGAGCGCACGCATGGCCACCGCGACCACCGTGACCCGTACCGACCAGGACATCCAGACCGACGTGCTCGACGAGCTGGCCTGGGACCCCCGGGTGAGCCCCACCGACGTCGGGGTCACCGTCGCCGAGGGGGTGGTGACGCTGACCGGCTGGGTGGACAGCTACGCCGCCAAGTGGGCGGCCGAGCGGGCCGCGCACCGGGTCACCCGGGTCCGCGCGGTCGCCAACGACCTCACCGTCCGGATCACGCCCTCCGCCGAGCGCACCGACCCGGAGCTCGCCGCGGCGGCCGGCCGGGCGCTGGAGTGGGACGCGTTCGTGCCGGTGGAGAACCTGGAGGTGACCGTCGCCGGCGGGTGGGTGACGCTGCGCGGCGAGGTGGAGTGGGAGTACCAGCGCCGGGCCGCCGAGCGGGTGGTGGGCCGGTTGACCGGCGTGCGCGGGGTGAGCAACGGCGTCACCGTACGGCCGGCCACGCCGCCCACCGGCGAGGAGCTGCCCGACCGGATCGTCGACGCCCTGCTCCGCAGCGGGGCCGCCGAGCCGGACCAGGTCACCGTCCGGGTGTACGGCGACACGGTCCTCCTCGACGGGCTGGTCCGGTCGGTGCCGGAGCGGGACGCGGTGGAGCGCGTCGCCTGGTCCGCCCCCGGCATCCGGGAGGTGCACAACCACCTGACGGTGGCCCGCTGAGACCACCCGGGCCGGGTGAACCGCGCTCACCCGGCCGGGCGGGAAGGTGGGAGACATGACTGATTCCGACGGGCTGATCCGACCCGGGCGCCGGGCCCCCGAGTTCGCCCTGCCGGCCACCCCCGACGGTCGACGGGCGCGGAGGGTGGTGGCCGGATGAGCACGCCGCTACAGGTCACCGCGAAGCTGCGGGTGCCGGTGACCGAGGCCGACCACGTGCGCGGGCCGGTGGACGCTCCGGTCACGGTCGTCGAGTACGGCGACTTCCAGTGCCGCTTCTCGGGGGCGGCGTACCCGAACCTGGTCGAGGTGCTGCGCCAGCGGGCGGAGACGGTCCGGCTGGTCTACCGGCACTTCCCGATCGCCAACGTGCACCCGTACGCGGAGCACGCGGCCGAGGTGGCGGAGGCGGCCGGCCGGCGGGGCCGGTTCTGGGAGATGCACGACTGGCTCTACGAGCACCAGGACCAGCTGGACCCGGTGCACCTGTCGCTCGGCGTGGAGCAGCTCGGCCTGCCGCAGGACGAGCTCGGCGCGGAGGTCGGCCGGCAGGCGCACGCCGACCGGGTCCGGCACGACTTCGTGGGGGGCATCCGCAGCGGGGTGAGCGGCACCCCGACCCTCTTCGTCAACGAGCTCCGCCACGAGGGCGGGTACGACCTCGCGGAGCTGCTCGCCGCGGTGGACGCCGCCGCCTCCGCCTGACCGGTCCCACACCGCCCACCGCCCCGACCCCGGCGGTGGGCGGTCGCGCCGCGGTGGCGACGGGCCGCTCAGAGCAGCCGCAGCTCCCGGGCCCGCCGGACCGCCTCCCGCCGGCGGGTCGCGTCGAGCTTGCGGTAGATGTTGCGCACGTGCGTCTTGACGGTGTTGACCGACAGGGACAGCTCGCTGGCGATCTCCACGTTGGACAGGATGCTCTGCAGGTAACGCAGGATGGTCAGCTCCCGCTCGGTGAGCGGCTCGTCCAGCGCCCCGCCCGGCCCCGTCGGCACCCGCTCGGGCGGCTCGTCGGCGCCCTGTACCAGCTCGCTGACCGTCGGCCAGTGCGCGGTGCCGGAGTCGAGGTGGGTGGCGAGCAGGTCCCGCACCACCGGCTCGGCGCGGGTGAACACCCGCCGGTAGCCCTCCGGCCCGGCCAGGTCGAGCACCCGCTCCAGCAGCCGTCCGGCCCGCCGCTCGTCGCCGCCGCGCCGGGCCAGCACCGCGTCGAGCACCCCGGCGCCGAGGCGGACCGGCAGGGGCCAGCCCTCGGCGGCCGGCGCGTCCCAGGCCGGCAGCGCGTACCCGGCCGCCCGGACGTCGCCGGCGCGCAGCTCCACCCGGGCCAGGGCGAGCGCCAGCACCGGCGGGGCGTCGGGTTCCCGGGCCCGGTCGGCGAGCAGCCGCCGGGCCGTGTCCACGTCGCCCTGCTCGCCCCGCAGGTCGCCTTCGAGGGCGAGCAGCCGGTCGGCGATCTCCCCGCCGGTGAGCTCAGCCCGGGCCCGGGACACCACCTGGGTCGCCGCGGCCGGCTCCCCGGCGTCGCGCAGCAGCGCCGCCCGGCACAGCGCCGCCGCGGCGGCGACGGTCGCCGTAGCGCCGACCGGGCCGGTGAGGGCCAGGTGCGCGGTCGCCTCCTCCGGCTCGTCGCGGTGCAGCGCCACCAGGGCGAGCGCCAGGTGCGCGTGGGCGCAGTCGGCCCGCCCCGACCAGCCCTGGCAGGGCGGCATGCCCAGCGCCTCCCGGGCGGTCCGCTCGGCGGCGCGCAGCTCACCGGCGAGGGCGTGCAGCAGCGCGAGCCGGGACACGCAGACCAGCGCGGTCCGCGACCGGCCGGTCCGCCGGGCGGCGGCCAGCGCCGCGCCGAACCGGGCCGCGGCGGCGCGCAGGTCGCCCTCGGCGAGATCGACCAGACCGAGCGCGGTGCCGGCCACCGCGCCCACGTCGGAGTCCTCCCCGGTACGCGGGTCGGGGTCGGTCGGCTCCGCCCCGCCGGCGGGCGGGCCGGTCGGCGGCCCGGCTGCCGGCTCCGGTCCGCCGGCCGGACCGCGGGTGGCGAGCAGCCGGGCGGCGGCGGCGCGTACCTCCCCGTGGTCGCCGGCGAGCCGGGCCAGGGTGAGTTCCAGCGCCACCGCCAGCCGACGGAACCGGTCCCGGCGCGGGGCGGGCAGCCCGCCGGCCTGCCCGACCGCGTCCCGCAGCCGGGTGGCGGCGGCCTCCCCGTCGCCCGCGTACCCCCGCTCGGCCGCGCACGCCAGCGCCAGCTCCGGGTCCCGCCGGACCGCGTCCACCGGCGGCGCGGGAGGCGGCGGGCCCGGCGCGGCCTCCCGCTCGTACGGGGTCAGCTCCGGCCATCGGGTGAGCAGCAGCTCGGTGGCCCGGTCCCACTCCCCGGCGGTCAGCGCGTGCCGCAGCGCCTCCGCCGGCCGGTCGTGGCCGGCGTACCAGGCGGCGGCCCGCAGGTGCAGGTCGCGCCGGTCGTCGTCGGCCAGCCCGCCGAACTCCTCGCGGAGCAGGTCGGCCAGGAGCGGGTGGGGCCGGTACCAGGGCGGGTCGCTGTCGTCGCGGTCCAGGAAGCCGCTCTCCCGGGCCAGCCCGGCCAGCACCTGCCCACCGTCGCCGCGGCCGGTCAGCGCGTCGGCAAGGTCGGCGCGGACGGCGGACGCCACCGCCGTACGGCGCAGCAACTCCCGGGCCGACGCCGGCAACCCGCCGAGCACCTCTGTCCGCAGGTACGCGGCGACGTCCGGGTGGTCACCGCCGAACCGGGCCGCCCAGCCCTCCGGGTCGGGGCGGTCCCGGGCGGCCAGCGCGGCGAACCGCAACCCGGCCGGCCAGCCACCGGTGCGTTCCCGCAACCGGCCCACCGCCGTCGCCGGCAGCGGGGCGCCGTGCGCGACCAGCAGGTCGGCCACCTCGTCGTCGGTGAAGGCCAGCTCGTCGGGGCCGATCTCGGTCAGCTCGCCGGCCAGCCGCAGCCGGTGCAGGGCCGGCGGCAGGTCGGTGCGGACGCCGACGACCAGCCGCAGCCGCCCGTCGGCGTGCCGCAGCAGGAACTCCAGCCCGGTCAGCGCGTCGTCGACCCGGTGCAGGTCGTCGAGGACGAGCAGCACCGGCCGCTCCCGGCCGGCCAGCGCCGCGGCGAGCGGCTCCAGCTGGTCGGGGCCGTCGTCCGGTGCGCCCGGCGGCGGCCCGGTCTCCCCCACCGCGCCGCGCAGCGCCGCCACCAGGTACGTCCAGAGCCGGTCGCCGGTGTCGCCCACCTCCACCGAGACCCAGGCCGGTCCGGGTGGCGGGGCCGCCCGCGCCCAGGAGGCGAGCAGGGTGGTCTTGCCCCAGCCGGCCGGGGCGCGGACCAGGGTGACCGGCCCGGTGACGCCGGCGTCGAGGCGGCCGGCGAGCCGCGGCCGGAACAGCACCGGCTCGGGCAGCGCGGGCGGGGTCAGCCGGGACGCGAGCAGCGGTGCACCGGCCTCGGCGATCCCGTTGCTGCTGCGCTGCTGCGGCATCCGTCCCACCCCCGTCGGCGCCGTTCCTCCCCCTGGCCCGGCGGCGGTTACCCGGACCGGACCGGTTCACCCCTTCCGGGGGAACCGGTTTCACCCGGGTCGCGCCGAGGCTGGTGGCACGTGGGCGACCGGCCGCGCGGAACCGGCCGCCCGTTCGACCCGGCGCGGGAGGGGCGGGTGGTACGGATGGGAAGGCTCACCGGTGGCGTACTGGCCCTGGCCGCCGCGGCGCTCGGGGCTGCCGCGCGGCGCGCGGTGGTCGTACCCGGGCGGGGTTGGCCCCGCGCGGCGGGTGCGGACCCGCGACCGGCCCGGTGGCAGGTGGTGACCGTGGACCGGCCGGCGGCGGAGGTGCTGCCCGGCGGCCGGTGGCCGGAGCCGCTGCGCCGGCTGGACGGCGCCGTGGAGGTGCACCTGCGGCCGGCGCCCGGCGGGCGCGGCACCGAGCTGGCCGCCCGGCCGCTCGGCGGGGTGGCCAGCCCGCCCGGCATGGCCGCGCACCTGGTCGGCGACGACCCGGGCCTGTTCCTGCGCGACGTGCTGCGCCGGGTCAAGCAGCTCGCCGAGACCGGTGAGCTGCTGCGCGCCGACCGGTCCCCGCCGGACGGCCGGGTGGTCCCCGGATGAGGGCGCTCTGCTGGGAGGGCGTCGACTCCCTCGCGGTACGCCAGGTGCCCGACCCGGAGCTGCGCAACGCCCACGACATGATCGTCCGGGTCCGGCGCAGCGCCACCTGCGGGGCCGACCTGCCGCTGCTCGGCGGCCGGCTGCCCTTCCTCGCCGCCGGTGACGTGCTCGGGCACGAGTTCCTCGGCGAGGTGGCCGAGGTCGGCCCCGAGGTACGCCGGCACCGGGTCGGCGACCGGGTGGTGGTGAGCGCCGCGATCGCCTGCGGCAGCTGCTGGTACTGCCGCCGCGGGCTGCACTCGTGCTGCGACAACGGCGGCACCGCCCCGGCGGTCACCGAGTCGGCGTGGGGCCAGCCGACCGGCGGGTGCTACGGCGCTCCCCGGGCGATGGGCGGCTTCGCCGGCAGCCACGCCGAGTACGTCCGGGTCCCCTACGCCGACGTCGGGGCGTTCGCCGTCCCGGAGCCGGTCAGCGACGACCGGGCGGTCTTCGCCGCGGACGCTGCGCCGGCCGGCTGGATGGGTGCCGAGCTGGGTGAGGTGCGCCCCGGGGACGTGGTGGCGGTCTGGGGGGCGGGCGCGGTGGGGCAGCTGACCGCGCAGGCCGCCGCGCTGCTCGGCGCGGACCGGGTGATCGTCATCGACCGGCACCCCGAGCGACTGCGGATGGCCGAACGGCACGCCGGCGCGGAGACGCTCAACTACGAGCAGACCGACGTCCCCGCCGAGCTGCGGGAACGCAGCGGCGGGCGGGGCCCGGACGTCTGCGTGGAGGCGGTCGGCGCGGACGGCTCCTCCCCGACGCCCCCGTCGTTGGCGCAGCGGTTCGCCGGCCGGCGGGCTGGCCCGGTCGATGATCCGTTCGCCGTCCGGGAGGCGGTGCACGCCTGCCGCAAGGGCGGCACCGTCTTCGTCTCCGGCACCTTCAGCGGCTTCGTGGACACCTTCCCGCTGGGCGCGGTGATGAACAAGGGGTTGACCCTGCGCAGCGCCCGCCAGCACGGGCAGCGGTGGATCCCGATGCTGCTGGACCGGATGGCCCGCGACGAGCTGCGCACCGAACACCTGGCCACCCACCGTCTCCCGCTGGAGCAGGGCGCCGCCGGGTACGAGCTGTTCCGGGACCGCGCGGACGGCTGCGTACGCGCCGTCTTCACTCCGCACGGGTGATCGCCGGTCGTGGATGGCACACTCGGCGGATGCGTGACGACCGCTCGTACGACATCGTCCTGTTCGGCGCGACCGGCTTCACCGGGGCGCTCACCGCCGAGTACCTGGCCCGACACGCCCCGGCCGACCTGCGCTGGGCGCTGGCCGGGCGGAACCGGACCAAGCTGGCGACGGTCCGCGACCGGCTCGCCGACATCGATCCGGCGCTGGCCGAGCTGCCGCTGCTCATCGCCGACGTCACCGACCCGGCCTCCCTGGACGCGGTGGCGCGCAGCGCCCGGGTGGTGGCCAGCACCGTCGGCCCGTACATCCATTACGGGGAGCCGCTCGTCGCCGCCTGCGCCGCCGCCGGCACCGACTACCTGGACATCACCGGCGAACCGGAGTTCGTCGACCTGATGTACGTGCGGCACCACGCCGAGGCGGTGCGTACCGGGGCGCGGCTGGTGCACGCCTGCGGCTTCGACTCGGTCCCGCACGACCTGGGCGCCTGGTACACGGTGAAGCAGTTGCCGCCGGACGTGCCAATCACCGTCGACGGGTACGTCCGGGCCGGCGGGCGGTTCTCCGCCGGGACGTACCACTCGGCGCTCACCGCGTTCTCCCGGACCGGCGAGACGAGCCGGGCGGCGAGGGAGCGCAAGGCGGTCGAGCCGCGGCCGGAGGGCCGCCGGGTGCGGGCGGTGCCCGGCAGGGTGGGCCGGTCGAGGGAGATCGGGATGTGGGCGGTGCCGCTGCCCACCATCGACCCGCAGGTGGTCCGCCGCTCGGCGGCGGCCCGCCCCGAGTACGGCCCGGACTTCCGCTACCGGCACTTCGCCGCGGTGAAGCGGCTGCCGACGGTGCTGGTCAGCGGCGCCGGGCTGGCCGGCCTGGTCGGTCTGGTGAAGCTGCCGCCGACCCGGCGTTGGCTGCTCGGCCGGCTCTCCTCCGGCCAGGGGCCGACCCCCGAGCAGCGGGCGAAGTCCTGGTTCCGGGTCCGCTTCGTCGGCTCCGGGGGCGGCCGGAAGGTGTTCACCGAGGTCTCCGGCGGCGACCCCGGGTACGACGAGACGGCGAAGATGCTCGCCGAGTCGGCGCTCTGCCTGGCCCTCGACGACCTGCCGCCCACCCGCGGCCAGGTCACCCCGGTCACCGCGATGGGCGACGCGCTGCTGGACCGGCTGGTGAAGGCGGGGATGACTTTCCGGGTGCTGGACGCGCCCCGCTGACCGGTCAGCCCGGCTCGTCGCCCGGTGGCGGGTTGTAGGTGTGCACCCGCTCCTGCCCGGAGAGGGCCGCGATGGCGTCCATGATCTCGTCGGTCACCTGGCGACGGGCCCGGGCCGAGCCGGCCATCCCCCGGTGCGCGGGGAACTCCAGCGGCCGGCCGAACCGGACCGCCGGCTGGCCGGTGCCGGGCAGCACCGCGGCCGGTGAACCGAGCCGGTCGGTGCCGGCCACCGCCACCGGCACCACCGGGGCGCCGGAGGCCAGCGCCAGCCAGGCCACCCCGGTCCGGCCGCGGTGGAGCCGGCCGTCGCGGGAGCGGGTGCCCTCCGGGTAGATGCCGAACGCGCCGCCGGCCTCGAGCACGCCGAGGGCGGCGTCGAGCGACGACTGGAACTCGCGGTTGGCGCCCCGCCGCACCGGGATGGCGCCGAGGCCGGTGAAGAACTGCCGACGCAGGAGCCCGGTGACGCCCCGGCCGTCGAAGTACTCCGCCTTGGCCAGGAACGCCACCGGGCGGGGTGCGGCCAGCGGGATGAGCACGCTGTCCTGGAAGGACAGGTGGTTGCTGGCGAGGATGACCGGGCCGGTGGCGGGGACGTGCGGTGCGCCGTCCACGGTGGGCCGCCAGGCCAGCCGCATCAGCGGGCGCAGCACGGCGCGGGCGGTGACGGCGGCTCGGGGCACGGCGGGTCTCCTGGGATAAGGGGGCTGCGGGCACTATAGCGAACGAACGTTCGGACGCTATGCCCCTTGATCGTGACTACACTGTGCCGATGAGTCCGCGCTCGTCCCTGGCCGAAGCAGCCCGCACCCGCTCCGCCATCCTGGCGCGCGGCGTCGCCGTCGCCTCGGTGGAGGGGCTGGCCGGGCTGACCATCGGCCGGCTCGCCGCCGACCTGGGGATGAGCAAGTCGGGGCTGCTCGGCCCGTTCGGCAGCAAGGAGAGCCTCCAGCTCCAGGTGGTCGAGGCCGCCGCCGACATCTTCTGGCGGGAGGTCTGGGAACCGGTGGCGGACCGGCCGCCCGGGCTGGCCCGGCTGGCCGCCGTCTGCGGCAGCTGGGTGGGCTACCTCGCCCGCCCGGCCTTCCCGGGCGGCTGCTTCTTCGTCGCCGCCGCCAGCGAGTACGACGACCGGCCCGGCCCGGTCCGCGACCTCGTCCTCGGGTACGCCGACCGGTGGCACCGGGAACTGCGCGATCAGGCCCGCCGGGCGGTGGCCGACGGTGACCTGCCCGCCGGCACCGACCCGGAGCAGCTGGTCTTCGAGCTGACCGGGCTCACCCTGGCCCTGCACCAGGCGCTGCGGCTGCGCCACGACCCGCACGCGGTGCCGCGCGCCTGCCAGGGCATGGCGCGCCTGCTCGGCGTCCCGGTCCACGCCGCGGCTTGACCCTCGACCAGGTTGAGACATCAGGATCACCGGCGTGGAGAGCGAACTGCGCAGCATCGGCGAACTGGCCCGGGCCAGCGGCCTGACGGTCAGCGCCCTGCGGTTCTACGACCGCTGCGGGGTGCTGACCCCGGCGCTGGTCGACCCGGTCACCGGCTACCGCTGGTACACCGACGAGCAGGTCGCGCCGGCCCGGCTGGTGGCCGGCCTGCGCCGGGTCGGCATGCCGCTGGCGGAGATCGGCACCGCGCTGCGGCACCGCGCCGAGCCGGCGGTGGTCGGGCGGCTGCTCGACGCGCACCTGCGCCGGCTGGAGGACGGCCTGGCCGACGCCCGCCGCGAACTCTCCCGGATCCGCACCCTGGTCGACCCCGAGGAGAACCCGATGACCACCCGACTCGTACTGTCCCGCGTGGAGCTGGCCGCCGCCGTGGACGCCGTCCGCTTCGCCGTCGGCGACGATCCCGAACTGCCGGTGCTGTCCAGCGTGCTCTTCGACGTCGCCCCGGGCGGCGTCGAGCTGGTCGCCACCGACCGGCACCGGTTGGCGGTGGCGCGTACCGCTGCGCGGGTGGACGGCCCGGCGGCGCGGGTGGTGGTCCCGGTGGCGGCGGTCGACGAGATCCGCGCGCTGCTGGACACCGGCGGCGGGACCACCGCGGAGGCGGAGCTGACGGTGGCCGGGGCGCGCGTCACCGTCACGGTCGCGGGCCACGACGTCACCACCACCGCCCTGCCGTACGACTTCCCCGACCACCGCCGGCTGCTGCGGCGGGCGGCCGGCGACCCGCCCGGCCGGCAGGTCCCCGTCGACGCGGCCGCCCTGCGGGCCGCGCTACGGCACGGCGGCGCCCCCACCGTCACCCGGGAGTACAACGGCGCACCGCTGGCGGTGACCGTGCTCGGCCTGGACGACCGGGACGGGTTGCGGCTGCTCGGGCCGGACGACCTGGCCGCGGACCCGGGCGAGCTGCGGATCGGGGTGAACGGCGGCTTCCTGCTCGACGCGCTGGACGCCGCCGGCGGTTCGCAGCTGCTGCTGGAGCTGGACGGCCCGATCGCCCCGCTGGCCATCCGCCGCCCCCACGACGAGGACGCCTTCTCCATCCTGATGCCCATCCGGCTCTGACCACCCACCCGGCGCTGCCGCTGCCCCGGCTCCGGCCCGCACCCCAGCTCTGGCTCCGCCCTTCGCGGCCGGCCGCTCCACCGCCGCGCCCCGCACCCGGCCGCGCATCTCGTGACGCGTGGTCACCGTCCGCCGGGTGCCAGAAAGGCAACGCCCCGATGGCCGGAGCGGCGACACGCGAGCCACCCGGCACTGCGACCGACGGGCACCAGACCCGGGGCGCCCCCGGCGAGCGCCGCCGCCAGGAGCACCAGCGGCGGCGGCTCTTCCGGGCCGGGCCGGGCGCGGGGGGCCGCGACGGTAGCATCTGTGGGTCCCACCTGAAGTCCCCGGACGGAGGCGTACGGAGCAGCATGCTCGACATGGAGTTGATCCGGAAGGATCGCGAGGCGGTGGCGACCGCGCTGGCGAAGCGTCTGGATCCCGCCGAGGTCAACCGGGCCCTGGACGAGATCCAGCGGCTCGACCAGGAGCGCCGCGCCCTGATCAGTGCGATCGACGGCGAGCGGCAGCGCCGCAAGGCCGAGGCGCGGGCGTACGCGCAGGCGAAGCGGTCCGGCGTCGAGCCGGAGGTCTCCGCGCCGGAGGCCGGCCGCAAGCAGCTCGCCGATCTGGAGTCCGAGCTGGACGAGGTGCAGTCCCGGCTGCGCACGACGATGAGCGAGCTGCCCAACCTCCCCGCCGACGACGTCCTGCCGGGCGGCAAGGAGGCCAACCGGGTGGTGAAGACCTTCGGTGCGCCGCCGGCCATCGAGAAGGTCCGCGACCATGTGGAGCTGAGCCGCGCGCTGGGCCTGGTCGACCACGAGCGCGGGGTCAAGCTCGGCGGCTCCGGCTTCTGGATGTACACCGGCATGGGCGCCCGGCTGGAGTGGGCCCTGATCAACTGGTTCATCGACGAGCACGTCAAGGCCGGCTACGAGTTCCTGCTCCCGCCGCACCTGCTGCTGGACACCGCCGGCTTCGCCGCCGGCCAGTTCCCCAAGTTCTACGACGACGTCTACCACCTGGACCGGGAGTCGGCCCCCCGCGGGCAGTTCCTGCTGCCCACCTCGGAGACGGCGATCCTCGGGGCGTACCAGGACGAGATCCTGGAGACGGCGAAGCTGCCGTTGAAGGCGTTCGCCTACACCCCGTGCTACCGGCGCGAGGCGGCCGGCTCGCACTCCGACGAACGCGGCACCGTCCGGGGCCACCAGTTCAACAAGGTGGAGATCTTCCAGTTCACCCTGCCGGAGCAGGCGGACACGGCGCTGGAGCAGATGCTCGCCCACGCCGAGAGCCTGGTCGAGAAGCTGGGGCTGCACTACCAGCGCACCCTGCTCTCCGCCGGTGACGCCAGCGCGTCGATGAAGAAGACCCTCGACATCGAGGTCTGGATGCCGAGCACCGGCAAGTACAAGGAGGTCTCGTCGGTCTCCTGGGCCGGCGACTACCAGGCCCGCCGGGCGGCCATCCGCTACCGCGAGCCGGGTGGCAAGCAGACCCGCTTCGTGCACACCCTCAACGGCTCGGCGCTGGCCACCAGCCGGCTCTTCCCGGCCATCCTGGAGCAGTTCCAGCAGCCCGACGGTTCGGTGCTGCTGCCGGAGGTGCTCCACGACCGGCTGGGCACGGACCGGCTCACGCCGGTCCGCTGACCGTTCCGGCGTCGGCGGGGGTCGGGTTTCCCGGCCCCCGCCGCGTCGTCTCCGCCGCCGGCTCCCGGTCCGCCCCGGCCGCCGCCGCAGCGGCCGGGGACCTCCACCGCGCCAGGGGCGTCGGCAGGCGACCCCCGGCCAGCAGGAGGAGGGCGAGCAGGGCGACGGCGAGGACGGCCGGGCCGGCCGTGTCGAGGGCCGTGACCAGGGCCTGCTGGACCCGGGCCGCGCCGGCCACCACCGGGTCGCCGAAGGCGTCCCGCCGACCCTGGGCCAGCCGGACCTCGTACCAGCCGTACCAGGCGACGTAGCCGCCGGCGAGCAGCAGCACCAGGCCGCTGAGCCGGGGCACCCACGCGCCGGCGCCCCGCAGCCGGGCCACCACCCGGCCGCGCAGCAGCGCCACGGCGAGCGCGGCCACCGCGACCACCAGGCCCATCCCGATCGCGTACGCGACGAAGAGCGCCAACCCGCGCAGCGTCGAGCCGGCCTGCACGCTGGTCACCACGATCGCCAGGAACGGGGCGATGGTGCAGGTCAGCGACGCCAGCGCGTACGCCATGCCGAACAGCGCCATCGACGCCCAGGAGCGGGTCAGCCGGGGCGCCCGGGTGAACCCGCGCGGGCCGGGCAGCCGCCGGCCGGCCAGCAGCCAGCAGCCGAGCGCCACCAGTCCCAGCCCGAGGGTGAGGGTCAGCCAGGGCAGCCGCGGCCGGAGCCAGCCGCCCAGCGGCGCCAGGGCCAGCCCGAACGCGCCGAACACCACGACGTACCCGGTGGTCAGCCCGGCCGCGGCGGTGAGCGCCCGGCCGACCGCGCCGCGGGTGTCGGGCGCGCCGGCGACCAGCAGCGACAGGTACGCCGGCAGCATCGCGAAGCCGCACGGGTTGACCGCGCCGAGCATGCCGGCGGTCAGCGCGAGCAGCAGCGGAGTGGTCATCAGCCGGCCAGCGCGGCGACCCGGCGGCTGAGGTCCTCGCCGTCCAGGAAGCCCTGGTGGATCAGCTTGCCGTCCCGGTCGACGATCAGGAAGGTGCTCTGCTCGACCACCTCGAAGCGGCGCCAGAGCGCCCCGGCCCGGTCGTCGAGCTGCGGGGTGCCGGCCAGGTCGAACTCCCGCACGAAGTCCTTCATCGCCTTCTGCTCGCCGAGCCCGGCCACCCCGACGATCGGCACGGTGTCCCGGTACTTCGGGGCGAGTTCGGCGACCGTCCACGCCTGGCTGGCGCAGGTGGCGCACCAGGGGGCCCAGAACCAGAGCACCACCGGCTTGCCGGCGAGGTCGGCGGCGGAGAACTGCGTACCGTCGAGGGTCCTGGCGGTGAAGCGCAGCGTGTCCGGCACCCGGGCCGGGGGCGACGCGACGGCGCTCGGCGTGGGGCCCGCCGGGGTGGCGCCGGCGGGCGACGCCGACCCGGTCGGGACGACGACCTCGGCGGACGGGTCGGCCGGGTCGGCGTCGACGGCGCAGGCCGTGCCGGCCAGCAGGGTGCCGGCCAGCGCGAGGGTGACGGCGGCCAGCCGCGCGGGCGGCCGTCCACCCCACCGGTTCCTCCGGTACGACGACCGCATCCGCGTCTCCTCTCGGTGGTGGTGCGCTACTCGGCCTTCGCCAGCCGCAGGGCGAGTTCGGGGCAGACCTTGACCGCCTTCATCGCGCCCTCCTTGAGCCAGGTCGGCACGGGGGTGGGCGGGAAGGCGGGGTATCCGTTGGAGTCGAGCCGGATGAAGTCCGGGACGACGTGCGCGCAGAGCCCGTGGCCGTCGCAGCGGGACCAGTCCAGGGTGAGCTTCTGCGGGTCGGCGTCGGGCGCGCCCGGGAGCCCCATGACGCCCCTGGTCCGCTTGCCGCACCCCTCGCCGGTGGTGTGCAGCCGCAGGTCCTCGGCGAAGACCTCCATCGCGGAGAGCGCGAACCGGGCCGTACCGTCGGGGTGGCTGCACGCGCCGCGGCCCTTGACGTTGCCGGCGGCGGCCCGGACGACCTCCACCGGCGCGCTGCCGGAGACCGCCAGGTCGAGGGAGCGGGCCAGGTCGGGCAGGCCCATCCGGCACGGCCCGCACTGGCCGGCGGACTCCCCGGCGAGGTAGCGGACGACCTGGGCGGCCTCGCCGAGTGGGCAGGTGTCGTCGCCGATCGGCACGATGATGCCGGCGCCGAGCGTGCCGCCGACCTTGGTGAGCCCCTTGCGGGACACCTCGGCCCGGTTTGCCGCGTCCTGGGTGATCCACTTGCCGTGGTAGCCGCCCATCAGGATGCCCGGTGAGTCCGGCACCTCGCAGAGGTCGAGGATCTCCCGCAGCGGGGTGCCGGCGGCGCACTCGACCACGGCCGGTCGTTTCGCGGCACCGGTGACGGTGAGCAGCAACGTGCCGGGCTCCTCGTCGGTGCCGAGCGCCGCGTACTCGTAGGGCCCGAGCCGCGCGGCGACGGCGAGCTGGGCGTACGTCTCGGCGTTGGAGAGCAGGGTGGGCAGCCCGCCGACGCCGGAGTCGCTGGAGCGCTTCTTGGTGCCGGGCGGGATGTGGGGCAGCCCGTTGATCCCGTTGACCAGCGCACCGCCCTCACCGGAGATGAACCGGTGCGGCACGGTGACGATGCTGGTCGGCACCGGCATCCGGCGCTCCTGGAGGGCCTCGGTGAGGGAGTCCCGGCCGACCACGTCGTCGGCGAGCCCGATCACGATCTCCTCGGCGTCCAGTGCGTACGCCGCCAGCGCGGCGCCGTCGAGGATCAGGTGCGGGGCCCGGGTGAGCAGCACCTTGTCCTTCCAGCTGGCCGGCTCCCCCTCGCTGGCGTTGACCACCACCACGGCGGAGAGGTTCTGCCGCTCGCAGGACTCCAGCACCGCCTTCAGCTTCCGGTGGAGCGGGAAGCCCGCGCCGCCCTTGCCCTTGAGCTGGATGGCCTCGGCCAGCCGGAGCAGGTTGCCCGGCTCCATCGGGCCGATCGGGCCGTGCACCTCCTCGTGCGCCAGCAGGTCGAGCCGGCCGAACTCGGCGAAGCCGGCGGTGAGCCGGGGCTCGCCGACGCAGGCCACCGGGGGCACCTTGGTCCGCATCACTTCGCCTCACCCCGCAGCCCGGCCCAGTACGCGCCGTCGACGGCGTCGGCGTCGGCCCGCCGGCGCTTGCGGCGACTGTCGCTGGAGGCCTTCAGCTTCCGGCGGGAGGCGAGGTCGACCAGGGTCGGGGTGTCGTCGACGGGCAGGTCGTCGGCGACGTAGCGGGCCGGCGGGCGCCAGTAGTCCGGCTCCTCCGGCACCTCCTCGTCGACGCTGTGCCGACCGGCTCCGCTGCGCGGGGTGGCGGAGATCGGCTCGGCGGAGACCGGCAGCGCGTTCTCCCAGCGGCGCGGGCTGTCCCACGGCTCCTCCGGCTCGGCATCCCGGGGTGGCGAGGAGTAGCGGGCGACCAGGTCGTCGTCCTCCCGTCGGGCCCGGCGTCCCACGGAGACCGGGGCGACGTCCTCGTCGGACCGGTACCGCCGACCACCGGAGACCGGGGCGACATCCTCGTCGGACCGGTACCGCCGACCACCGGAGACCGGCGCGACGTCCTCGTCCAGCCGGGACCGGCGGCCACCCGAGACCGGCGCCACGTCCTCCTCCGACCGGGACCGCCGGCCACCGGAGACGGGAGCGACGTCCTCGTCGCGCCGGCGGCGGCTCGACCGTTCCCCGTCCCGGCGCGCGGGCGGCTCGGCGTCGCGGCGGGCGGCCGGTTCCAGGTCGGCCTCACGGCGCCGGGCGGGTTCGGCGTCGCGGCGGCGGCCACCGCGGACGGGTTCGCGCAGGGTGCCCGGCTCGGGCACCACCGGCACGGTGAACCGCTCCGGGTCGCGCCGGCGGGCGGTGCCGGTGGGGGTGCTCCACGAGGTGGCGGTGGTCTCGGCCCAGCCGCCCCGGCTCTCCCGCTCCTCAGTCTCCGCCTTCCTGCGGCCGAGCCCGGCGAGCAGCGTCCGGCTCTTGCCCTCCTCGGTCGCCCGGGCCGTCATCGCCTTGTTCAGCACGGCGGCCTGGTGCTGCTCCCGGCTGCGCTTGCCGAGGTGGACCGAGAGCCGGACCAGCAGCGCCAGCACCACCAACAGCACGCAGACCAGGTAGCTCAGCGTCACCCAGGGCGCCGCGGCGCGGCCGGCGTTGAGCCCGTGGACCAGCGCGAACGGCCAGGAGAGGTACGCCATCGAGTGCAGCGCCCGCCAGACCCACTTCGGGCCGACGCCGGCGAAGCGGGCCCGGATGATGCCGGTCCAGAGCACGCTCACCAGGAGGAAGGCGGCCACGGTGCCGAGCCCGACGTAGAGCCCGCTGCCGCCGACGAAGGGCACCAGGGCGTCGGTGGGTCCGGCCCGCCCGATGGCGACCTTGGTGATGACGTGGAAGACCAGCCCGGCCACGCCGAGGATGCCGGTGGCCCGGTGCGCCGACTGGAGCAGCACCCGGTGCGGGATCTTCAGCACCAGCCGGTCGGTGGCGAGCAGCCCCATCATCACGGTGAGGCTGAGCGAGACCAGGGCCACCACCCCGGCGAAGAACTCGGTGAAGAAGAAACCGTACGCGTACATCGCCCCGCCGGCGCCGGTGAGTTCCACGCCCGCCCACAGCAGGGCGAGCGCGGACACGCTCAGCAGCACCACCGCGGGCTTGGACGGGGTCCGGACACCACGGCTGGTGCTGGTGGTCCGGACGGCCGGCCCCTTCTGGTTCTCCTTTGCCCGGGCCATCTGCTCCTCGATCATGTCTCACGGCGGCGCACCACCGGCCGACCCTGCTCCCTCATCCAGTACGGACGGTCGGCACGTACGGATCAGTGTGGGTGGGAA
Organism: Micromonospora psammae; assembly: GCF_036902725.1. Taxonomy (NCBI): domain Bacteria; kingdom Bacillati; phylum Actinomycetota; class Actinomycetes; order Micromonosporales; family Micromonosporaceae; genus Micromonospora; species Micromonospora psammae. The sequence goes on from NZ_JBAKHM010000022.1 coordinate 83,186, forward strand.
TTTCTCGGGCGAACCGTCGAACCGTCCCGGTCCGGGGTGCGTGTAGCGCCCTACGCAACGATGCATATCCATCCGTTGACAGTCGCTGCAACACGCTTGTAATGTTGCCGAAAATTTTCAGCCTGACTGCAAGAACCCGTCAGCTGAAGCCCTCCCCCGCGCTGCCACCATCCCCCGACCCTCAGGAGTACCGATGCATCGACGTCGATGCCGCGCGGCGGTCCTCGCCCTCGGCCTGATCGCCAGCCTGCTGGTGCCCACCGCCGTGGCGGCGCCCCCGGCCGCCGCGGCTCCCGCCGGCACCAAGAAGGTCATCGCCAACCTGTTCGAGTGGAACTGGCCCTCGGTGGCCAGCGAGTGCACCAACGTGCTGGGCCCCAAGGGCTACGGCTGGGTCCAGGTCTCGCCGCCGCAGGAACACGTCCGGGGCAACCAGTGGTGGCTGGCCTACCAGCCGGTCAGCTACCGGATCGAGTCCCGCAAGGGCACCCGGGCGCAGTTCCAGTCCATGGTGAACACCTGTCACGCCGCCGGGGTGAAGGTGATCGTCGACGCCGTCATCAACCACATGTCGGGCCAGAGCAACGGCGGCACCGGCTGGGCCGGCTCCTCGTACGGCCACTACGACTACCCGGGCATCTACCAGACGCAGGACTTCCACCACTGCGGCCGCAACGGCGGCGACGACATCGCCAACTACAACGACCGGTACGAGGTGCAGAACTGCGAGCTGGTCAACCTGTCGGACCTGAGGACCGAGTCGGACTACGTCCGGTCGAGGATCGCCGGGTACCTCAACGACCTGCTCTCCCTCGGCGTGGACGGGTTCCGGCTGGACGCCAGCAAGCACATGCCGGCCGCCGACATCGCCGCCATCAAGGGCAAGCTCTCCCGCTCGGCGTACCTCGTGCAGGAGGTGATCCACGGCGCCGGGGAGCCGATCCAGCCCAGCGAGTACACCGGCAACGGTGACGTGCACGAGTTCCGCTACGGCAAGGACCTGGCCCGGGTCTTCCGGTCGGAGAAGCTGGCCTACCTCAGGAACTTCGGCGAGGGCTGGGGCCACCTGCCCAGCGGCTCCGGGGCGGTCTTCGTGGACAACCACGACACCCAGCGCGACGTGGGCGGGGTGCTGACCTACCGGGACGGTGGGATCTACGCCCTGGCCAACGCGTTCATGCTGGCCTGGCCGTACGGCTCCCCCACGGTGATGTCGAGCTACACCTTCACCGACCGCGACGCCGGCCCGCCGTCGGACGCCAACAACAAGACCCTGAACACCACCTGCTACTCGGGCTGGCAGTGCGAGCACCGCTGGCGGGTGATCGCCAACATGGTCGCCTTCCACAACGCCGCGCAGGGCGTCGGCATGACCAACTGGTACGACAACGGCAACAACCACATCGCCTTCAGCCGTACCGGCAAGGGCTACCTCACCGTCAACGACGAGGACTCCGCGATCAGCGGTCGCTCCTACTACACCAGACTGCCCGCCGGCCGGTACTGCGACGTGATCCACGGCGACTTCGCCAACGGCTCGTGCACCGGCCCGGTGATCACCGTCGACTCCGCCGGGTGGTTCGCCGCGACCGTTCCGGCCCACGACGCGATCGCCATCCACGTCGGTGCCCGACTCGCCTGACCCGTACTCGAAAGGGGTCCCGCCCGGCGAAATCCGCCGGGTCGGGGCCCCTTCACCTTTGCACCCACTTACAGTTGGTTTCGTGCTCTTTGACCGATTGACCTCCCGCTTCGGTATCGCCTGGCTGGCCACCGCCGTCGGCGTCCCGGCACTGCTCGCCCTCGCGCTACTGGTCCACTCGTCGCTGCAACCCGCCGCCGCCCCGTCGACGCCCCGACCGGTCGCACCCACCGACACCCCGAGCAGCACTCCACCGCCCGTCCCCGACGAGACCATCCCGGCGGCGGCGCCCGCCCCCAGGAACCTGCCGGTGGTCGACTACAGCCCGGCGCCGGCCGGCTTCCCGGCCGACCCGCGCCCGCTCTCCACCACCCCGCTGACCGAGGGAGTCGCACCGGCCAGGAACATCGCCGCGTACGACGCGCCCGGCGGACGGCCGCTGGCCTTCCTCGCCCCCACCATCAGCGGCGTGGAGCTGACCATGCCGGTGGTGGAGCGCCGCACCGGCTGGACCGCCGTGCTGCTGCCCTCGGCCAACCGGCGGATCGCCTGGCTGCCCCAGGGAGGCTGGACCACCGTCGCGCTCCGCGACCAGATCGTGGTGGAACGCACGCCGCACCGGCTGACCTGGTACCGCCACGGCCGCGCGCTGCACACCTGGCCGGTCAGCCTCGGCATGCCCGGCCAGTCCACCCCGCTGGGCCGGACCTTCATCCTCGGCCGCACCGAACCGCCCGAGGCCGTCTACGGCGGCGTCGACATCTTCGCCCTCGGCTCGGTGCCCGACGACCCGGACGCGGTGCCGACCGGCCTCAAGGGCGCGCACATCGGCCTGCACAGCTGGCACAACGACGACACCCTCGGCGAGGACGCCACCAACGGCTGCATCCGGCTGACCCGCGTCGCGCAACGCAAGCTCCTCGCCGAGGTGCCCGCCGGGACCGCCCTGATCGTGGTCGACGAGCTGCCCACCCCGCCGGCGACCGCCTGACCGCCACTTCCAACCCTCAGCGGCGGCCTTCGAGGCCGGCCCGCTCGCCCGCATCGATCGGCGAGCCCTGGCGTGGCACCGGGTGGTGCGGTCGTCCGGCCAGCTTCCGCCACAGGAACTCCAGCGTCAGCGCCCAGACGAACGCGCGTTGCTCGCTGTTGGCCGCCGCACCGTGCCCTCCGTCGACGTTCTCGTAGTAGGACACGTCGTGGCCGTGCTCGCGCAGTCGGGCCGCCATCTTGCGGGCGTGCCCCGGATGCACCCGGTCGTCCCGGGTGGAGGTGATGAGCAGGACCGGCGGGTACGGCCGGTCGCCGCGGACATTGTGGTACGGCGAGTACTCGCGCAGGTAGGCCCAGTCGGTCGCCTGGTCCGGGTCGCCGTACTCGGCCATCCACGACGCGCCGGCCAGCAGCCGGTGGTAACGCCGCATGTCCAGCACCGGCACGTGCGCGACGACCGCCCCGAACAGCGAGGGGTAGCGGGTCAACATCACCCCCATCAGCAGCCCGCCGTTGCTGCCGCCCTCGACGCCGAGCTGCTCCGGTGTGGTGATCCCCCGCGTCACCAGCTCGGCCGCCACCGCCGCGAAGTCCTCGTACGCCCGGAGCCGGTTCTCCCGCAGCGCGGCGCGGTGCCACCCCGGACCGTACTCCCCGCCGCCACGGATGTTCGCCACCACGTAGCTGCCGCCCCGGGCCAGCCAGCCCCGGCCGATGAGCCCGCTGTAGTAGGGGGTCAGGGAAATCTCGTACCCGCCGTACCCGGTGAGCAGCGTCGGGCCGGCGGGCGCCTGCGGGTCCCCCACCACGAAGTACGGCACCCGCGTGCCGTCGGCCGAGGTGGCGAAGTACTGGCGTACCACCAGGCCGTCCGCGTCGAAGAACGCCGGCTGTCGCTTGAGCGTCTCGACCGGACCGCCGACCTGCCCGAGCCGCAGCGCCGCCGGTTGCAGGTACCCGTCGGAGGCGAGCAGGTAGGCGTCGCCGTGGTCCGGGTCGGTGTCCACGATCTCGCTGTGCGCGAAGTCCGGCACCCCGGCGAGCGGCTCGCGCCGCCAACCCGGTTCGCCGGGCGTCAGCACCACCAGGCGGCTGCGCACGTCGGCGAGGGTGGCCAGGATCAGGTGGTTCCGGGTCCAGACGTGGTAGCTCAACGCGGTGTGGTCGTCCGGCTGGAACAGCACCGTCAGCTCGCGCCCACCGGCCATGAACGCATCGAACCGGGCCGCCAGCAGCGCGCCCGCCGCATGGGTCACCCCGCCGACCGTCCACGGCGAGCGCAGCCGGATCAGCAGCCACTCCCGGTGTGCGTCCCACTGGGCGTCGTCCGGGACCTCGAGCCGGGTCAGTTCACCCGATCGGTTCAGCAGGTAGTTCTCCGAGCGGTAGAAATCCAGCCTGCGGCCGACGAAGTCGCGCTCGAAGCCGGGCGTCGGGTCGTGCGCGGCGTACACGGCCGTGTCCTCCGCCCGCCCCTGGTGGACGATCTCCGCCTCGGACAGCGGTGTTCCCCGCCGCCACCGCTTGACGACGCGCGGATAGCCGGACGAGGTCAGCGACCCGGGGCCGAAGTCGGTGGCGACGTAGATGTGGTCCGCGTCGATCCAGCACACGTCGCTCTTCGCCTCCGGCAGCGCGAAGCCGTCCTCGACGAAGGCCCGGCGGACCAGGTCGAACTCCCGCACCACGACCGCGTCGGCGCCGCCCCGGGAGAGGCTGATCAGGCAGCGCTCGTAGCCGGGGCGCAGCACCGTCACCTCCTGCCAGACCCAGTTCTCCCCCTCCTCGGCGGCCAGCGCGTCGACGTCGAGCAGCACGTCCCACTCGGGTTCGGGCTGGCGGTACCCGTCGAGCGTCGTCCGCCGCCACAGCCCCCGCGGATGCGCCGCGTCCTGCCAGAAGTTGTAGTAGAGGCCGTCTCCGCGCCATCCGGGGTAGGGGATGCGGTCCTCGGCGTCGAGCACCTGCCGGAGCTCGGCTCGCAGCTCGGCGAACGCGTCGCCTGCGGTCAGCGCGGCGACGGTCGCCGCGTTACGGTCCCGCACCCATCCGGCGGCGTCCGCACTATCAAGATCCTCCAGCCAGAGGTACGGGTCAACGCCCTCATCGATAAGTCTCGCCACCTCGCCACTATCCCGGACGGGTGTGTCGGTACGACCAACACGCCACCGCCGACGCCTTGCTCCAGGACCAGCCAGCCCAGTCAGGTCAGTCCCAGGTCTGGCTGATGTCGAGGATCTCCAGTCCAGGGGGCACTGCCGGCGACACAATCTTCGGGTCTCGGGTGACCAGGTAACAGCGGTAGAGCGCGGCGGTGGCGACGGCGTGTGCGACATCCAACGGCACCTGCGAACGCGCGGCGATGCGGGCAACCCGCCGGCTCGTGCCAGCGTCGTAGACCGCCACCTGAATGTCGCGGTCTTCCGTGAGCAACAGGTCGAGCATGGTGGCGGCTGCGGTGCCCGCCAGTTCGAGCTGCGCCTGCCCGAGGCAGAGGGCGGGAATCCACACCTGCTGGTCCGGGTCCTCCTGAGCGAGAGTCAGCATGGCACCCGGCTCGACGCCCGTCCCCGAGGCGTAGGCGAGCAGAGCGGAGGTGTCGAGTACCAGGCCGTTCATGCGGCGGTGGTTCCGTCGTCGTCGAACTGGCGAAGCCATTCGAGGTTGCGGGCATGCTGCTCGTCACTGATAGGAGGAAGAGCGGCCAGGCGAGCCCGGGTCCGCTCCACGTCCTCGTCGGTAACCACGTATCCGAGCTGCGCCCACCTCGCCCGGAGACTGTCGGCGCGCATCTTGCGGCGGAGGATCCCGGCGATGAAACCGGACGTGTTTCCGTGCGTGCGCTCGACGTAGGCGGCCACGTCGTCGGGCAGGCTGATCGTGATGCGGCGCGTCATACTCTGAGCATACCTGTTGCATACTGACGTGCTGTCACCGAGTGGTCACGCATTAGTGCCACCCCATGGCATGGCGGACGCGTGCGGGGGTATGACGGGGTCATGAGGGCGAGCTTCCGGCTTGGCCGGATCGCGGGGGTACCCGTCGGGGTCAACTGGAGCGTCCTGGTCATCTTCCTGCTGATCGCCTGGGGGCTGTCGGCCAGCCAGTTCCCCCGGGCCTACCCGGACCGCCCCACCTGGGCGTACTGGCTGGCGGGGCTGGCCGCCGCGGTGGTCTTCTTCGTCGGCCTGCTGGCCCACGAGGTCTCCCACGCGGTGGTCGCCAAACGCAACGGGCTCCAGGTCCAGGGGATCACGCTCTGGCTCTTCGGCGGGGTGGCCGAGCTGCGCGGCGAGGCGAAGGACCCGGGCGCGGAGCTGCGCATCGCCGGCGTCGGCCCGCTGGTGAGCCTCCTGCTGGGGCTCTTCTTCGGCGGTATCGCGGTGGTGGTGGCGCTGGCCGGCGAGAACGGGCTGCTGCTCGGGTCGCTGGCCTGGCTGGCCGGCATCAACGTGCTGCTGGCGGTCTTCAACATCCTGCCGGCGGCGCCGTTGGACGGCGGGCGGCTGCTGCGGGCGGCGGTGTGGAAGGCGACCGGCGACCGGACGAAGGCGTCCGTGGTGGCGGCCCGCGCCGGCTGGGTGCTGGGCGCGCTGCTGATCGGCCTGGGGCTCGTCCAGTTCCTGGTGGGCGCCGGGGTGGGCGGGCTCTGGCTGGCGCTGATCGGCTGGTTCCTGATCGGGGCCGCCGGGGCGGAGGAGCGCCAGGCCCGGATGGGCACCGCCCTGCGGGGTGTCCGGGTCGCCGACGTGATGACCCCGCAGCCGCAGACCGCGTCGGCGGAGATGACCGTCGCGGACTTCGTCGACCACTACCTCTTCGCGTACCGGCACTCGGCGTTGCCGCTGGTCGACGAGGGTCGGCCGGTCGGCCTGGTCACCCTCGACCGGGTACGCGGCATTCCCGCCGAGCGCCGGGCGGCCACCACCCTCGGCGAGGTGTCCTGCCGGGCCGACCAGCTCGTGCTGGCCAGCCCGGAGGAACAGCTCAACGACCTGCTGCCCCGGCTCAGCGAGTGCGCCGACGGCCGGGCGCTGGTGGTGGCCGACCAGCGGCTGGTGGGCATCGTCTCGCCCAGCGACATCAGCCGCGCCGTCCAGCGCGGCAGCCTTCGCGACCAGCCGGTCGGCAGCCGGCACTAGACCGCCGCGCGCTCCACCGGGATCCACAGCTCGGCGTCCACGTGCGTGCCGTCCGCGGAGATCCGGTTACGGGACATCTCCGGTCCCGGCCGGCTGCGGTACGCGTTCGACGGGAACCACTGGGTGAAGACGTCGCGCCACAACTCCTGCACCGCCGCCGGGAACTCCCCGGAGGTCTCGAAGACCGCCCACGTCCCCGCCGGCACGGTGACCGCGTCCAGGTCGGCCGGGGCGTCCGCGCCGGTCACCACCGCGTGCCAGTAGTCCAGCTCGACGCCCTCCGCCCGGTCGTCGCCCAACTGGTCGCTGACGTTGACGATGCCCGCCGGCTCCTGGTCCGACAGGGCCTCGATCCGCCGCACGGTCTCCTTCGGGATGCCCCGGACGAACTCCACGATCGCCGGGTTCATCCCCTGGTGCACCAGGGGCACCCGGGCCCGTCGGCCGACCAGCCGGAACTCCGGCTTCTCCACCACGCGATAGCGCATGCTGCCACTCCCTTCGACGACGAGACGGAAGGACAACCGTTGCTGGGAGCGCAGCGCCGCGCCGGTGCGCCGGGCTTCGCCCGGCCCCACCCCGTGCACCGCCCGGAACGCCCGGGTGAACGCCTCGGTCGAGCCGTACCCGTAACGGACGGCGATGTCGAGCAGCGTCCGCTCGCCGGCCATCACCTCGGCCGCGGCGACGGTGAGCCGCCGGCGCCGGAGGTACTCCGACAGCGGCATCCCCGCCAGCGCGGAGAAGAGCCGCCGGAAATGGTGCTCCGAGGTCACCGCGATCCGGGCCAGCTCGGCCACCTCGACCGGTTGGTCGAGGTGACGCTCGACGTACGCCATGGCCTCGTTGAGCCGCTCCAGCACCCGATTCCCCTTCCCTTTCTGCGAGGTCGACGCTAGGCGGCCGGGAGCGGGCCGACCCGACCTCAGCGGGTCGGTCCCGGTCGGGTCAGGCGCGCGGGAAGTAGCGGTCCAGCAGCTCGGTGCGGAACTTCCCCGCCGGGTCCAGCTCGGCCAGCAGGGCGGCGAAGTCGGCGTGCCGGGGGAAGGCGGCGGCCACCGCCGACGGGTCCAGCGTGAAGACCTTGCCCCAGTGCGGGCGGGGCCCGAAGGGGGCGAGGGCCTGCTCCACCTGCGCCACCACCGGCAGCACCGCAGCCGCGTCGTCGACCCAGGTGAAGTGGATGGCGAGGCTGTCCCGTCCCTGGTTGGGGCTGAGCCACAGCTCGTCGGCGGCGACCGTGCGCAGCTCGCAGACCTGGAGCACCCCGGCGATCCGGTCCCGCATCCCGTCCAGCGCGGCCAGCGCCCCGGCCGCGGCCTCGCGGGGCAGGTGGTACTCCGACTGGAGCTCGTCGCCGCTGCTCGGGGTGAAGCCCATCCGGAAGTGCGGCAGCCGCTCATGGGCGGGCCCGGGCACGCCGAGCTGGAGGGTGCAGTTCACCGGGTCCAGGCCGGGCACCGGGTGCACCGGCCCCTCGGCCGCCGTGGTGCCCAGCCAGTCCGCCGGCGGGGGCGGCTGGTCGGCGAGCTGCTTGCGCCAGACGTGGTCGATGGTCGACGACCGCCAGGAGGTGAACCCGCTGACGCTGTACGCCGAGCCGAACGCCGCGTCGAGCGCCTCCACCGGCAGGTCCCGGCGGACGTACTGGCGCAGCTCGAAGGCCGGGACCACGTCCAGGGTGACCCGGGTGACGACGCCGAGTGCCCCGAGGGAGACCACCATGCCGGCGAACCGGGCGTCGGCCCGGTCCACGGCCAGCCGGGAACCGTCGGCGGTGACCAGTTCCAGCGCGGCCACCGCGGCGGCCAGGTTGCGGTGGCCGTCCCCGGAGCCGTGGGTGCCGGTGGCGACCGCGCCGGCCACCGAGATGTGCGGCAGCGAGGCGAGGTTGGCCAGGGCCAGCCCCTCGGCGTGCAGCCGGGTGGCCACGTCGCCGTAGCGGAGGCCGGCGGCGACGGTGACCGTGCCGCGCTCCCGGTCGATCTCGACGGTGGGCGGCAGCCCGGCCAGCGAGACCAGGTCGCCGGTGGTGTCGCCGAGCCGGTTGAACGAGTGGCCGGTGCCGACGGCGCGGAGCCGTTGGCTGCCGGCCACCAGCCGGCGCAGCTCGTCGAGCGTCGAGGGCCGGTGGAAGCGGCGGGCCGCGTAGGTGACGTTGCCGGCCCAGTTGCGGCGGGGGACGTCGGTCATGTGGGCTCCCGGTCGGAGGGGTCGACGGCGAGGGCGGCGTCGAGGGCGTCCAACGCCTCGTCCACCTGGAAGGTGTCGTAGCCGCGAGCGGCGACGACCAGGCTGTGTTCGCGGCCCAGGGCGATCGCCCTGCGGGCCGCCCGGCGCTCGACCGGGTCGTCCGAGCCGAGCGCCTCCCGCCCGATTCGGATCAGGTCGTCGACCACGTCGGTACGGTAGCCGCGCAGGCCAACGGTGAAATCAGGGGCCCCGACCGGGGCGGCGCGCAGCGTACGGGCGTCGAGGAAGCGCTCGCGTACGCAGCAGCCCGCCCTCCCCACCGATGGCGAGCAGGGTGACTCCCGCCAGCAGGCAGACCACCGGTAACACCTGCCGCCCGGGGCTGCGGTGCAGCTCCATGTCCCACCTCCGTCCGTGCCCGTCGTCCGCTGCATATCCGGCACGATTGTCGCCGCCGATTACGGGGAACCCTCAGTCGATGAGCAGCTACCGCGACCCCACTCTGCACGGCGACGTCCACCCGTCGGAGGAGGAGATCGACCCGACCGGTGTCGGGCCCGACCCGACGGACGAGCCGTCGCCGGCGTACCGGAAGCTGACCACGCCGGTGCCGGCGCCCACCCCGGAGCCGGAGCCCACGCCGAAGCCGACCCCCGGCCCGCCGCCGCGGACGGCCGACACCGGCGCGCACTCGATCGTCACCCACCACCTGGACGGGTCGACGCAGGTCGTCACCGACCTGGACGGCGACGGCATCGCCGACGTGGTCCAGTTCGACCTGGACGGCGACGGCGTACCGGACATCACCTACCTGGACAGCGACCGGGACGGCCGGCTCGACACCGTGCTGCGCGAGCCCGGCCGCACGGTCCCGCGGCGCTGAACGGCGACGCCCCGCCGACCGGAGGCCGCCGGGGCGCGGCCGGCCGCTCACAGCTGCGGCATCACCTCGGCGGCGACCAGCTCCAGGTGGTCCAGGTCTGCCAGGTCGAGCAGCTGGAGGTAGATCCGCTCGCTGCCGACCCCGGCGTACCGGCCGATCTTGTCGACCACCTCGGCGGGCGTGCCGGCGAGGCCGTTCTCGCGCAGCTCGTCGGGCTCCCGGCCGATCGCCGCGGCCCGGCGGGCCACCTCGGCGTCGTCCCGGCCACAGCAGAGCACCAGCGCGTTGGACCAGCGCATGGTGGCGCTGTCCCGGCCGATCGCCGCACACGCCTCGCGCACCCGGCCGAACTGGGCCGCCGAGTCCTCGACCGAGGCGAACGGCAGGTTGAACTCGTCGGCGTACCGGGCGGCCAGCCGCGGGGTGCGCTTCGGGCCCATGCCGCCGAGCAGGACCGGGGGGCGGGGCTGCTGCACCGGCTTGGGCAGCGCCGGCGAGTCGGTGACCGGGTAGTACGTGCCGGGAAAGTCGAAGGTCTTCCCGGACGGCGTCTCCCAGAGGCCGGTGATGACCGCGAGCTGCTCCGCCAACCGGTCGAAGCGCTCACCCAGCGACGGGAACGGGATGCCGTACGCGGTGTGCTCCTCGGCGTACCAGCCGGTGCCGATGCCCAGCTCGACCCGGCCGCCGCTCATCTGGTCGACCTGCGCGACGGTGATCGCCAGCGGGCCGGGCAGCCGGAAGGTGGCGGCGGTCATCAGCGTGCCGAGCCGGATGCGGGAGGTGTCGCGGGCCAGCCCGGCGAGGGTGGTCCAGGCGTCGGTCGGGCCGGGATCGCCGCTCACCGCCCCCATCTTCAGGTAGTGGTCGGAGCGGAAGAAGGCTCCGTACCCGGCGTCCTCAGCGGCGCGGGCCACGGCGAGCAGCTGGTCGTAGCTGGCGCCCTGCTGGGGTTCGGTGAAGATCCGCAGTTCCATGCCCCCGAGCATATGGAGCCCGTCGGGGCGCCGCTCCCGGACGGTCCGCAGCCGGCCGCCGCCGCACCGGCAACCCATTCATTCCTTGACGGGCATATGAACAGCGGGCAGCAGCGCATCTACCGCGTCGACGTGCAGCCGTTCCGCGCGGTGGAGAGCTGGCTGGAACCGTACCGGCAGCTGTGGCACGCGCACCTGGACGCCCTGGAGCGCCATCTCGACAAGGAGTGAGCATGGACCGCGAATCGTTCCGCCCCGGGCCCCCGGCCCAGGTCACCGCCGAGGCCGACGGCGACCGCTGGGCCCTGCTGTTCGTCCGGGAGCTGCGGCACACCCCGGAGCGGGTGTGGGCGGCACTGACCGACCCGGCCCGGCTGCGCGAGTGGGCGCCGTTCCTCGCCGACCGTGACCTCGGCACCCCGGGCGCCGCGGTGCTCACCCTGGTCGACGGCGACGCCCTCGCCGCGCAGCCCGCGACCGTACGCCGGGCCGAACCGCCGCAGCTGCTCGAGTACACCTGGGGCGGGGATCTGCTCCGCTGGGAACTCACGCCGTCCGGTGAGGGGACCCGACTGACCCTGCGCCACACGCTCGCCGACCGGGCGACACTGCCCATGGTGGCCGCCGGCTGGCACCTCTGCCTCGACGTCGCCGACCTGCTGCTCGCCGGCGACCCGGTGGGCCCGATCCGGGGCGCGGAGGCCAAGGACTTCGGCTGGGCCGAGCTGCGCGACGCGTACGCCGAACGGCTCGGCGACGCCTGACCCTCCGGGCCGATCGGCGGCGCCGGGCCCCGACCGGCCCGACGCCGCCGACCCCGGAATCAGACGTACGGCCTGGTCGCGTACGCCGCCCGCAGCGCCGCCAGCCCCGCCGCCTTGGGCGAGAGCGTCCCCCAGCTGGAGTTGAAGTAGTTCGTCCGGACGATCCTCGGCCCCCGCTCGGCGTTGAGCTGGGCGATGGCGGACGGCACCGTGGCGATCCAGGCCGCCTGGTCCGGGAACTCGGCCACCCGCACCCCCCACTCGGCGATCAGCACCGGGCGGGACAGCGCCACCGGTCCGAGGTCGGCGACCGCCCAGTCCTTGGTCCGGCGGAACCGGGCCAGCGCGGTGTGGCTCGGGTCGGTGGCGTAGACGTTCCACTGGAGGAAATCCAGCTTGGCCATCAGCGACTCGGGGTGGGTGCGCTGGAAGCAGGCCCGGTCGAACCCGCCGGAGCCGACCGAGAAGGTGGTGCCGGCCGGCAGCGCCCGGGCCTTGAACCAGTTCACGATGTAGGTCATCGCCTGCACCGCGCGGGCGTCGGACGCCGCCCAGTTGTACGACACCCCCGACTCCGTGGTGCCGAACTCGTGGTCGGTGTCCAGTTCGGAGGCGAGCTGGATGTTCACCCCGAAGCCCATCGTCCGGTACTGCGACAGCGCCCGGGCGAAGAGCCCGTCGCACTGCCCGGCGAGCACCTGGCCGTACCCGTACGCCTTCGGCCAGGTGGTCCCCGGGCGTTGCTGGATGGCCATCGCCGGCGCCGGGACGGTGTAGCCGACCCCGTCGACGGTGAACGTCTGCGCTCCGATGGTGGCGGTGCCGTACTGCTTCAGCTCCAGCACCATGTTGATCGCGAACCCGTTCCGCCCGAGGTCGAGCAGCCAGGACTTGTTGTAGCCGGGCAAGGTGTAACCGTCGGCGAAGCTGCGGTACTGGGTCAGCGAGCGGAAGTTGCCGCCCGCCATGTCCGCCGTCGGGTCGCCGTTGCCGGAGAGGTAGTAGCCGCCCAGCACCGGCTGGGCGACGCGGTACTCGGCGGTCGCGGTGGCGGTACGACCACCGTTGTCACGGACCGTCACGGTGACGCGGGGCATCACGCCACCGCCCGGTAGACGGCCACGGCGCCGGTGTCCGACGCCTTCGTCCAGGTGCGACCGGAGTCGTCGGTGACGCCGAGGGTGAGCGGGTCGATGACGGCGGTGACCTTCACCGGGGCGCTGCTGTTGCCCTGCGCGTCGGTCACCACGATCGTGACGGTGACGGGCCGGGTGTCCGGGTCGCCGTAGGTGACCGTGAGGGTCATCTGGTCACCCGGCGAGTAGGTGGATGCGTTCAGACGGGCGGTGACGGTGGGAGCGGCCATGTCCGCCCCCTCCTTCCCTGTGCTCGTGCGTCGGCTCTGGCCGGCGCCCGGTCGAGGCACGCGGGGCTGCCGCCGATGGAAGCGGATGGGGCCGCCCACGGCGTCGACCGGAGGTGGGGACGTCCTTGTCCTTCGGGGGCGGACACCGTGCCGGGCGCCCGGGACGGTGCGGACCGAGTCGCGGCGAGGCCGGGAGCGGTCGGATCGGCCGGGCCGTGTCCGCCGCGGCGCCGGGCCGGGCTCGGTGGCGGCGTCCGGCGGTGACACTGCTGTCACCGCCGGGCCGGGAGGAAGGGACGGGGCCCGCCGTCCGCAACCTCTCCACCTGCATAAACAGTGCTCCGGAAGGGGGCCCGGCGTCCTGTCCGCTATCCGTCCCCGACGATGTCCGCCCGGATGATTGCGGTCACGCGGGCGATGTGCGGGGCGCTTCAGGCCCGGCGTCGGCGCAGCAGGTGCGCGCCCACGCTCACCACGGTCGTCCCGACGCCCGTCCCGACCAGGACCAGGACCGCCCCCACCGCCCACAGCCCGCTGTCGTCGGTCGAGGCGGCGTGCGCCGCCCAGGCGACGGTGAAGGCGACCGCCATCACCGGGGCCACCAGCCACGGAGAGAGCCACCACCCCGCGGCGGCGGCGAGCAGAGCCAGGGTGAGCACACAACCGGCGACCTGCCACGGCTGGTAGGGGCCGGTGGTCGCGCCGGTCCGCGGGTCGGTGGCGTACCCGCTGTCCCAGCCCAGCCAGGCCCACCAGGCGCCGACGGTCGCCGCCGCGAGGATCAGGCCACCGACCAGGGTGCGGGTACGCGTCGTCGTGGTCACGGCTCGATCCTGCCCGCTCCGGCGCGTGCGGCCCTGAGCACCGGTACTCACGATCCCTGTGCCGGGGCCGACCCCGCCGCCGTGCCGCGGACCGCCCAGGCCCGCGCCGTGAGCCGGATCGATCCGTCCGGTTCGGCGGGCACCCGGTCGGCGAGCCGGTCCCGGAGGGCGGCCCGGTCCGCCTCGGCGAGGGACCTGACGTAGCCGGGGGCCGCGCCCTGACCACCCAGGAACGGCGTCCAGAAGTCGGCGAAGTCGGCGAAGACCGTGGGCACCTCGACGGCCCGGACCGAGACCGTCCGCAGGCCGGCGTCGACCCAGAGCGTGCGCAGCGGCTCCGGTGCGCACACCGGGAAGCGGCGCCCCTCGTCCAGTGCCGCCGCGGCCGGATCGAGCTCGGCGGCGACGTCCCAGAAGTGGCGCATCATCGCCATGCCCCCGGCGTAGTCCCAGACGTAGGCGGCGGCCACCCCGGCCGGTCGCAGGACCCGGGCGAACTCGGCAACCGCGCGCGCCGGATCGGGTACGAAGTTGAGCGCCAGTCCGCTGACCACGACGTCGACGCTGCCGTCGGGCAGGGGCAGCGCGCGGGCGTCACCGACCTGGAAGGAGGCCGGAGCGGTCCCGGCCCGGGCGTGCCGGACGAACCCCTCGGACCGGTCGACGCCCGCGACGTGCGCCGGCGCCGCCCCGGCGAGGACCATCGCGGTCAGCGCGCCGGTGCCGCAGCCCACGTCCAGCCAGCGCCGCCCCGGTGGCACGTCCAGCCAGCGGAGGAACTCCGCCGCGACCGTCCGGCTCCAGCGGCCCACGTACGCCTCGTACGCCGCGCCGTCGGCCCAGATCTCGTGCCCCATCCGGTGACCATACGCCACCGTCGATCCTCGACGGACCCGCGCGGGGTCGCCGGACCGACGCCCGGGAACTAGGGTCCGGTGGCAGGTGTGGTCGCGGCTCCCGCCCCGCCACCAAGGAGAGACGGAGCGACCATGGCTGAAGTGCTGCTCTTCCACCACGCGCAGGGACAGACCCCGGGCTTCCTCGCGTTCGCCGACGAGCTGCGGGCGGCGGGACACACCGTGCACACGCCCGACCTTTTCGACGGCCGCTGCTTTCACGACCTCACCGAGGGGGTGGCCTACGCGAGGAAGGTCGGCTTCGACGAGCTCCTCGAGCGTGGCGTCCGGGCGGCGGACGGTCTCCCGCACGAGCTGGTCTACGCGGGCTTCTCCCTCGGCGTGCTGCCGGCGCAGAAACTGGCCCAGACCCGGCCCGGGGCCCGCGGCGCGCTGCTGATCGAGTCCTGCATCCCGCCGTCGGAGTTCGGCGGGCCCTGGCCGGCCGGCGTACCCGTGCAGGTCCACGGGATGGACGCGGACCCGATCTTCAGCGGCGAGGGGGACCTGACGGCGGCCCGCGAGCTGGTCGAGTCGACCGGCCAGGCCGAGCTCTTCGTCTATCCCGGTGACCGGCACCTGTTCGTCGACGCCAGCCTCCCGTCGTACGACAAGGACGCCGCGGAGCTGCTGACCTGGCGGGTGCTCGACTTCCTCAGCACCCGCTGAGAGGGGCGCAGCTCCGCAACTGAGGCGGCGCCGGTAGCCGGGACGCGCCGCGCCCCTCTGCCGACATCAGCACAGATATCACCATCAATCCCACGAACTTCCGTACGCGTCGATCGAACTTTCGCAGATATCGACGGAAGATATGGTCGTTCTAATCGAACTTTGTTAATCTCAGCCATCAGTTCGCAGCTTCGGGCAGGTCACTCGTCGGCGTCGAGGGCCGGCCCGGGCTCGGAACGGCGGCTGCCGTCTCACCGCTGCCCGCGGTCAGCCGCCCCTACCCCGACCTCCCAGGAGGAACCATGGGCACACGGCTGCTGCGCCGATTCCGCAGTCCTGTCCTGACCGCCGCCACCGCCGCACTGCTCGTCACCACCGGCCTGTTCGCCACCCCCGCCCAGGCCGCCCCCGCCCAGGAGCCCGGCGTCACGCTGCGCGTCTTCGACGTGCAGGTGCCGCTGAACGAGATCTGCACCCTCAAGTCCGGGCAGACGCCCAACGTGGACAAGTTGATGCCCACCATCAACTGGACGTCCAGCACCGACTTCGGCTTCGAGGACTACTTCGTCAGCCAGGTGCTCGGCAACCTGAACGTCACCACCGCCGGCAGCTACAGCTTCCGCCTCACCAGCGACGACGGGTCCCGGCTCACCCTCGACGACAAGGTCGTCATCAACCACGACGGTCTGCACGGCCCCACCCCGCCCAAGGAGGGCAGCGTCACGCTGACCGCCGGCCTGCACCCGCTGCGCATCGACCACTTCGAGCGCACCGGCGGGCAGCAGATCACCCTGGAGTGGAAGACCCCCGGCTCGTCCTCCTTCGTCCTGGTGCCCAACTCGGCGCTGAGCACCGACGCCGGCGTGGTCCGGGTGACCGCCCCGGGCAAGAAGGAGTGCGAGGGCGTCGCCGACTCCCCCGGCGACGGCCTGCCGCTGACCGGGGTGCACCCCGGTTACACGCTGACCAACCTGCGGCCCAACGGCTTCCAGCCCAAGGTGACCGGGATGGACTGGCTGGCCGACGGCCGGATGGTCATCTCCACCTGGGGCGGCAGCGACCAGTCCGGCTCCTCCCAGGACGGTGAGGTGTACATCCTCAGCAACACCGGTGGGTCCACCGGGCCGGGCAGCGTCACCACCAAGAAGATCGCCGGGGGCCTCAAGGAGCCGATGGGGCTCAAGGTCGTCGACGGCGTGGTCTACGTCTCGGAGAAGCAACGCCTGACCAAGCTGGTCGACACCAGCGGCGACGAGGTCGCCGACCGGCTCGACACCGTCGCCACCTGGCCGTACGGGGGCAACTTCCACGAGTTCGCCTTCGGCCTGCTCTACCAGAACGGGTTCTTCTACCTGAACCTGTCGGTGTCGATCAACTACGGCGGGGCGACCACGGACCCGCAGCCGGCCGCCAACCGGGGCACCACCATCAAGGTCAACAAGGACACCGGCGCGGTCTCGTACGTCGCCGGTGGTCTGCGTACCCCGCACGGCATCGGGTGGGGGCCGGAGGACGGCATCTTCGTCACCGACAACCAGGGCGGCTGGCTGCCGTCGTCCAAGCTGGTGCACGTCAAGCAGGGCCGGTTCTTCAACCACTACATGAACCCGGCCGGCCCGTTCGACGCCAACCCGGTCACCCCGCCGGTGCTCTGGATGCCGCAGAACGAGATCGCCAACTCCCCCAGCACCCCGAAGTACCTGACCTCCGGTCGTTTCAGCGGCCAGTTCGTCATCGGCGACGTCACCTACGGCGGCCTTCAGCGGGCGTACGTGGAGAAGGTCAACGGCGAGTACCAGGGCGCCCTGTTCCGGATGACCCAGGGCCTGGAGGCCGGTGTCTCCGAGGTCAACGTCGGTCCGGACGGCGCGATCTACGTCGGCGGCCTCGGCGCCGGCGGCAACTGGGGGCAGAGCGGCAAGCTGTCGTACGGCCTGCAGAAGCTGACCCCGAACAGCACCAGCACCTTCGAGATGCAGGCGATGCGGGCGACCGCCACCGGCTTCGAGGTGGAGTACACCGAGCCGCTGTCGACGGAGACCGCGACGAACCTGGCCGCCCGCTACAAGCTCAAGCAGTGGCGGTACGTGGCGACCGCCGGCTACGGCGGGCCGAAGGTCGACGAGGAGACGCTCACCGTCACCTCCGCCACCCTCTCCACGGACCGGAAGAAGGTCACCCTGGCGGTCAGCGGTCGTAAGGCCGGCCACGTGGTCTACCTCCGCTCGCCCCGGCCGTTCAGCTCGGACAGTGGAAAGTCCCTGTGGAGCACCGAGGCCTGGTACACCCTCAACGCCATCCCCGGCGCGGCGGCCAGTGGCACGATCACCGGGATCGGCGGCAAGTGCCTCGACGTGAGCAACTCCGGCACCGCCGACGGCACGAAGATCCAGCTCTGGACCTGCAACGGCACCAACGCGCAGAAGTGGAGCCGGGTCGGCAACACCTACCAGGCCCTGGGCAAGTGCCTCGACGTCGACAACGGCGGTAGCGCCGACGGCACCAAGGTGCAGCTCTGGACCTGCAACGGCAGCGGTGCCCAGAACTGGGAGCCGCAGGCGAACGGCACCATCCGCAACCCGCAGTCCGGCAAGGTCCTCGACGCGGCCGGGAACTCCAGCGCCAACGGCACCCAGATCCAGATCTGGACGGCCACCGGCGGCGCGAACCAGATCTGGCAGATCAACGGCTGAGCAATGCGCTGAGCCGGCCGGCTGACCGGTACGCGGCCACCATCGGGATCACGGTCCCGGTGGTGGCCGCTCGCTCGTCGCTGTCGCGGCGCGTCCGCGCACCTAATCGGTTGGCGCCGCACCGTCCGACCGCACTACCGTGCCCGCCGTGCCCATCCATGAGGACGAGGTCCGAGCGACCGTCGGGCAGGTGCGCCGCCTGGTGGCGGCCCAGTGCCCGCAGTGGGCCGGCCTTCCGGTGACACCGCTGCCCGACGAGTTGGAGGGCACCGACCACGTGCTCTTTCGGATCGGCGACGAACTCGTCGCCCGGATGCCCAAGATCGCCGGGGCGGTCGACCAGGCCGATGCTGACGCGCGGTGGCTACCCGTGCTGGCGCCCCACCTGCCGGTGCGGATTCCGGTGCCGCTTCATCTGGGCGCGCCGGGCGCGGGGTACCCGTGGCGGTGGACCGTGGTGCCGTGGGTCGTGGGCGGCACGCCTCCCAGGCTCGGCTGCGACGACGTACTCCTGGCCCGCGAGCTGGCAGCCTTCGCTCGTGCCCTGCACCGGGTGGATCCGGCCGGAGGTCCGGTGAAGCCACCGGGATCGCGCGGATCCGCCCTGCGCCATGTCGACGACGACGTCCGCCGCGTCCTGCCCCGGCTCGCCGAGCATGACGACGGCTTCGACGTGTCCGCGGCCGAGGCGGCCTGGGACGCCTGCCTGGCTGCCCCCGACTGGGACCGGGACCCGGTATGGATCCACGGTGATCTACAGCCGGGCAACCTGATCACCGACCGCGGCCGGCTGGCCGCGGTCATCGACTTCGGCGCACTCGGTGTCGGCGATCCGGCACCGGACGTGGCTCCAGCGCTGTGGACCTTCACCGGCGCGGCCCGGGATGCCTATCGGGAGGCGATCGGGTACGACGACGCCACCTGGCGCCGCGCCTGCGGCTGGGCGCTCGCACCGTCGCTGACCGGTATCGACTACTACCGGCACACCTTCCCGCGCATGGCCGAGCACGGGCGCCGAATGGTCCGCGCGGTGATCGCGGAACTGGCGTGAGTGCCACTCGGC
This sequence comes from Micromonospora psammae, assembly GCF_036902725.1. NCBI lineage: Bacteria > Bacillati > Actinomycetota > Actinomycetes > Micromonosporales > Micromonosporaceae > Micromonospora > Micromonospora psammae. The sequence continues at coordinate 102,291 of NZ_JBAKHM010000022.1, forward strand.
GGGGTGGTTGCGCGTTCAGCGGCGAGGCGGTCGACCTGGGCCGGGAAGGGCTCCCGGCTTCGATCAGGGCTGGGCGTCTCACTCACGCCATCCGCAACTGGTTGGCCGGTCAGCTGGCTCGCCGCAGTTCGCCGAACCGTACGCCGGTGGCCTGTTCGGACAGCTCCCAGAGGCGGCGGCCGTGGTCCGGGTCGGTCGCGGCCGCGGACAGTTTCCCCGGCGCGGGGTGGCCGCGCAGCTCGCCCGGCCCGCCGGGGGCGACGAGCTGACCCGACCGCGCCGCGGGGTCGGTGGCGGCGAACAGCTGCGGCCATGCGCCGCGGTCGACCGGCTGGGCGAGCAGGGGGTTGCCGATCCGGCCGAGCAGCATCCGCCAGATGGGGGTGGTGGTGCTGGTCTGGAGGTTCGTGGCGGTGTAGCCGGGGTGGGCGAGGACGCTCCGTAGCGGGCTGGCCGCGGCGCTGAGCCGGCGGTGCAGCTCGCAGCCGAAGATCGCGTTGGCCAGCTTGGACGTGTTGTAGCAGCCCATCGGGGAGTAGCGCTGCGCGCCGGGCGGGTCGGCGAAGGGCAGCTTCGCCCGCCGATGGTTGACCGAGGTGACCGTGACCACCCGCGGGTCACGGCCGGCCAGCAACAGCTCGAGCAGGAGCCCGGTGAGAGCGAAGTGTCCGAGGTGGTTGGTGGCGAACTGCAGCTCGTGTCCCTGCGGGCTGAGGGTGCGCGGCGGGGCCATCACCCCGGCGTTGTTGATCAGTACGTCCACCCGGCGATGCCCGGCGTGCATCCGGTCGGCGAACTCCCGCACCGAGTCGAGGTCGGCCAGGTCGACCCGGCGTACCTCCAGGTCGGCGCGGGGACGGGCGGCGGCGATGCCGGCAGCCACCCGGCGGCCCTTCTGCTCGTCGCGGACGGCGAGCACCACGCGCGCGCCGTGGGCGGCGAGCGCCCGGGTGGTGACCAGGCCGAGTCCGCTCGTGGCTCCGGTGACGACGAAGGTGCGGCCGCTCAGGTCGGGGATCCGTTCCGCGGTCCAGCCATCAGCAGTCATGCGGCCCACTGTGCTACTGGTGGCACTGTGTGTCAAGGCGTGCGTCAGGTGTCAGGATAGGCATGACGTAGCATCGGCGAATGGGATCTCGTGCGGACAGCAGCATGGCCGAACGCAAACGCCAGCTCGTCGCCGACGAGCTGCGTGACGCCGCCCTGATGCTGCTCGCCACCCGGGGCTTCGACGTGGTGACCGTCGACGACATCGTGGCCGCGGCCGGCATGTCCCGGCGCACCTTCTTCCGCTACTTCGCGTCGAAGGAGGACGTGGTCGTCCGGTTCCTGGCCGACATGGGCGCGGACATCGTCGCCGAACTCGCCGCCCGGCCCCGCGCCGAGCCACCGTCGGTCGCGTTGCGCCACGCCGTCTGGGTGCCACTCGCCGCCTGCACCGACCACGCCGACCACGCCGAGCGCGCCCGCGTCGTGGTCCGTCTGATCCTGGACACCCCTGCCCTGCAGGCCCGCTGGCTGGAACGTCAGATCCAGTGGCGGGCCGGTCTGGCCGCCGAACTGGCCGCCCGCCACGGCCTCGACCCGGACACCGACCCCTACCCCCGGATGGCCGCCGGAATGGCCCTGCTGGCCTTCGACACGGTGCTCCAACAGTGGCAGGCGGGCGACGACGATCAGCACCTGGCCGAGCTGACCGACCGGGCGTTCGCCGTCGTGGCGCCGGCCCTCGACGCGCCCACCGCGTAGAGCCATCGCGAGCTCGGGAACGATGTTCGCTTCGAGACCACTCACCGCGGCCACACGACGCTACGGCTCAGCCTCGCTCACGTCCGCCGCGACGTCTTCGCCCCGAACGTCGTCGGGCGCCTGGATGCCGGCCCCGGCCGGTCGTGATCGCACGCCGCCGGTGGCGACTTCGGAGCGGGTCCGGCTTCGTCCACGTGGTCCGGCCGCGGGCCGCCGCCGACCTCGAAGTCACTGGCGAGACCGAGCTCCGCGCGGGCCGCCCGCATGAACTGGCGCTCGGCCGACCAGAGATCCTGGAATCGCGCCGGAGGAACCGAGCCGATGTCGTGACTCGCCCGGTCGGAAGCGAGGAGACGGGCATGCCGCACCATTGCGTTGCACGCGTGCACGACGTCCGGGCCGCCGGAGACGAGCCGCACCGCGGTCTTGGACGCCTCCAGGCGCTCCCGGTACGCGCTGCCCTGCGCGTCGAAGAACGGCATGAGGTCGTACGGCTGCACGGGCCTCGGCACGGCGACGACCTGGGCGGTCGGCTGGAGCACGTATGCGACGAACTCGCGAAGTGCGCTCAGGTACTCGGAGTAGGTGGCCAGCCGGATGTCCCGCCACTGCCTCTGATGGTCACGCCGCCAGTGCCGGTCCTGCGAGCGCACGGTGAGCCAGCCGCCCAGCATGACGGCGAGGAGGGTCGCGGTCGCCGTGACGCTTACCTAGACGAGACTCACGGGCAGCCTCCCTGCTGACAGATGCATCGAGTACGGCCCATTTCACAGGTGGTTGTCAAGTTCGACGTGAGCCGCTCGCCCGGCTCTTTGCGGCGAGCGGCGGTCTCGCCGCTGTGCTGCTCGGTCGGGGACGCCTCCGGGAGTCGCAGGACCTGCAACAGGCTGCTGCGGCGGTGCGGGATTATGAGATCAAGATGGGCAACCCTGCAAGCTGCCCGGATGGCCTTCTAGCAGCGGAGATATTTCTCGGCACCTCTCACCACTCCCCC